>JAPOZF010000190.1 GCA_026706165.1 Gemmatimonadota bacterium | reverse complement strand
AGGTCGCGGCCGGCCCGGGCGCAGGTTTCCGCGCCTCCGGCGTCAACTCCGTTTCCGGCCACCCACTCGCCGAGCCGCATCAGGCTTTCGCGCAATTTATCCGCGCGAATTTCGTCCCACTCGTACACCAACCTCGGCCGCGCCTCCTTTTGATTTCCCGACTGCTTGATATCCACCGTCCGGGCGATGAGGTCGATGCCGACGACCTCTCCCAGTCTTTCGCCATCTGCATCGAACAGCTTTGCCCCTTCTCCGATCTCGACGATCTGCTCCGGATAGGAGTACTGGTGGCGGGGGTTCGTCTCCCGCTTGCCCACCTCCATTCGAGCCCGGCTACCCCCGCCTTCTCGTCCATCAGCTCGTCCTCCGGCAGGTCGCGAAGCCGGAAAAACTCCCACCAGGCCGTCTTCTCCTCGCGCCAGTGCCAGTCGAGCATGTAGGCGAGCAGCCAGCGCCCCTGCTCCTCGTTGTTCCGCTCCTCCGGCAGGGGAGACACCCCTTCCGTCAGCCAGCGGCGCAGATCCTCCAGCTGCTGCTGCCACTCCTTAAGATCCTCCCCCGGCTCCCCTTCCTTCAGCTGCGGCCGCGGCACCTCTACTCCTGCCGCGACCAAGCGGTCGCGCAGCTCCTCCAGCCACTGCCGCAGCCGCCACGTCGACACGCAGTCGTCCTCGTTGTACCGGCGCACGACCTCGCGGATCTCCTCCGGGGCCGCCTGCCCCTGTCCGGTCTCCAGCATGGCCTCGAGAAGGCGCTTCGGGCGGCTCACCTCCTGCAGGGCGATGCGGCGCTCGTACCCGAAGAACCGCTCCAGCTCCTTGATCGAGTAGCTCTCGACGCCGGCGCGCACCGCCTGCCGCGTCACCCGGTAGAGGTCGACGAACGTCTCGGCGCGCAGCAGCTCGTCCACCTCCTGCTCGCGCGTGGCGTAGCGGCCCATCAGCCGCTTCAGGGCCGCCGGCTCGTACGGGGCGTAGTGGTAGACGTGCATCCCCGGATGCTTTTCGCGCCGCTCCATCACCATGTCGATGAAGCGCTCGAAGGCCGCCTGTTCCGATTGCCCGTCGTGGGCCCAGTCGTGACCGTAGGCCGGCTCTCCAGGGCTTTCGTCCTCCGGCACCGCCGCCCAGCCGAACAGGTACTCGAGGCCGGCCGTGGTCCCGGCCGCGGCCTCGCCTGCGAACGGGTCCCCCTCGATGTCGAAGAACAGGTCCCCGGCATCCGGCTCGGGCAGGCGCGCCAGGCCGCTGTCCTCGCTGACCGGGAGGGTCTCGAAGTACGGCTCGGGACTGGCGCGGTCCTTCATCTGCACGTGCGCCTGGTGTTGGGAATGGTCCAGGCTCTCGCGGCTTCCCCGCTCCGGTCTCAACCCGGGGTCCAGCGGCTCGCGCCCGAACCCCTCGACAGTGCCGATCCCCCACCCGGTCAGCTCGCTCCGCTGCCCGCGCGTGATCCCGGCCACCAGGCTGAGGTGGTCGTCGTCGCGCCGCTGCCTGTCGCACAATTTCCACCAGTCGCAGACGTTGCAGTGCTCGCACGGCTCCGGGTAGGTGGAGGCCCCGTTGCGGGCCGCCTCTTCGAGGCGCGTCTTCACCCGGCGGTAGCAGGCCTCGTAATGATCGACGCGGTACACCTCGGGCTCGAAGCCGGTGCCCGGGGTCACCACCTTGACCGCGTCCGGCCGCCGCCCCTGCAGCCTGCCCAGCATCTCGGCGTAGAGACAGAGCTGGAGGATGGTTCCCGGTTTCGTGTGCGCCGACAGCTTGGTGTCCACCACCTCGTAGTGGTACTCCCCGAGGCCGCTTCTGCCCGGCACCCGTAGCAGCACGTCGGCGCGGCCGTTCCAGCAGCCGTCCTCAAGCCAGGCCTGCGAGATGGCGCCGGCACCCTCGGCCATGGCCCGGCGCGTCGCTTCGAGATCGCGGGTTTCCTCCGGCAGTTCCACCACCTCCAGCTCCTGGGCGGCAAGGTGGTCCAGGTAGGAGCGCTCGTGCTCCATCCCTTTTTGCTGCAGCACCTCGACGCCGGGGTCGTGCCAGTAGGGCTTCTGCAGCTCCCCTTTTTCCCGGCGCACCTCGAGCTGCGTCAGGTGCCGGCAGGAGAGGTGGTTGGTGAGGTCTGTGGCGGACAGCCTGAGACCGGAGTTCGAGAGATGCATCTCTTTTTGTGTTCCGGGTTGAGCAGCAGTTGAAGGTTCATTCCCGGCAAGCCCGGAAGGGCATCCTCGGGCGGCTGGAATTTACTTTAGGCCGGAAACAGAACGAAAAACCGGTTCCGCCCTGACCGCGGAAAGGCGCAACGTCGGGGCTGCAAGGATTCCGGGGTGGATCTGGATGACGTCGACGTCGGTGATTTCATGGCGGAACCGGGGACTCCCTGGGGCAGCAGCAAGGGCAGGGCCAGGAAACCTGGAGGAAAAATCAGAAGGCTTTTCGCCCCCGGACTCCTGCAGAATGTGATTGGCTTCAAGCGCAGCAACTCCGGTACCAGGCGGCGCGCCTCCTCGACTATGCCGTCGAGGGTTTCTGATTCAAGGACCATGCCCGTTTGTTTCTAAATCCCAAGTCGAACTGATTGTGATTTCGCCGACGGCCATATCGCTCCTCCTTGATTCGAAACAGTACCGGAGGTGATCGACCCGTTTTCGCCCCTTGCCCCCTGGACAGAAGCCTTGCTGATCAGGACCCCATGCGGATCAGTGGATCGGTACGGCCCCGCCTCAAGGCGGCCAAGATCACCTTGCAAAATCGTCCTGTCAACGCGATCTCTCCGTCCAGATCAGCGAGCCGAACGGGCTGGGACCGGGCTCCATCCCGGCAGGCGCCGAAGCATCGGCAAAAACCCGGAGGTTTGGCATTCGCGCGTGTGGATCCTGCCTGCACTGCGCCCCTATATTGATCCTCCGGCTGCCGCCCGCTACCGCACCCCGAATCCTCCGCACCACAAATCCCACATTCGCCCATGAACCCGTTCCCCCTCGCCCGCCCGGAACTCGAGGCTCTCCTCGGTAAGCGCCTGTCGGTCGCCGAAGACGTGCTCGCCTCCCACTCGAAGGACGCCTCCCACCACCGGCCGCGTCCGCCCCAGGCAGTCGCCTTCCCGGAGAGCAATACCGAGGTCGTGGCGCTGGTCGAGATCTGCCGCCGCCACCGCCTCCCCATCATCCCCTTCGGCAAGGGGACGGCGGTCGAGGGGGGCGTGGTCGCGGTCAGCGGCGGGCTCAGCGTCGACCTCTCCCGCATGAACGCCGTCCTCGAGGTCAACGCCGGCGACCTCGACGCCAGGGTCGAGGCCGGGGTGACGCGCAAGCAGCTGAACCGCCGCCTCGCCGGGGCCGGCACCGGGCTGCACTTCCCCGTCGACCCGGGGGCCGACGCCAGCCTCGGGGGCATGGCCGCCACCCGCGCCTCCGGGACTGAAGCCGTGGGCTACGGGACCATGCGCGAGAACGTCCTTGGTTTGACGGTGGTGACCGCGGACGCGCGGCTGGTGCGGACCGGGGGCCGGGCGCGCAAATCGGCCGCGGGGTACGACCTCACCCGGCTGCTGGTCGGCTCCGAGGGAACCCTCGGGATCATCACCGAGGTCTGCGTCAGACCGCCGCGGCGATCGCTTCGGGCAGGCGCGCCAG
>JAPOZF010000490.1 GCA_026706165.1 Gemmatimonadota bacterium | reverse complement strand
ATCTCGGTCTCCGAGGTCTTCGTCCGCAACCCCCTTGCGGGCAGGCGCGACCCGGGGCAGCGGAACCGCGCCACCTACTTCGCGCGCATAACCGGAAGCGACGAACCGGCCCTCGATGGATCGAACCTGCGGCGGGTGCGTTTCGACTACGGCCGGCAGACGGGCAACATGGTCTTCGGGGCCAACGCGCAAACCGCGTTCAAGGGATTCCTGTTCCGGGGCGAGTTCGACGTCAATCTCAACCACCTCCAGTACCCCGACCTCGAGGGCGCCCGGCACCGGCGCGAGGCTCTGGCGTACTTCGTCAACCTCGAGAGGGAGCTGGGACGCCGGGTGTCGATCGGGGGAGAGTACTTCAACGTCGACCCGGACTACAGCACCGGCATTACCGTACAGAGTGAAGGGTACGCGGCCTACACCGACCTGCCCGTCCAGCCGTACGTCAACGAGATCCACCACGGGTTCCCCGGGGATTACAACAACACCATCGAGATGGACACGGTGGACGACAACGACGACAGGGATCCGTTCGCCGATTCGTACTTCATCCCCACCCAGGGAGACATCGACGGCGTGTTCCCCGGACTGGACGAGGACCTGGACGGGAGACCGGATATCAACGAGAACGACAATGCCCTGCCCGACTACGTCGAACCGTTCATGCTCTACCGCGTCGACCCGGACGAGTTCGAGTACGGCGACGACCTCAACAACAACGGCGTCATCGACGTGCGCGAGAACGACCTCAAACCCGACTACCCCTACGACCGGAATCTGCGCGGCTGGCACCTGTTCGGGGAATGGCGCCCGTCGTCCCCGCTGACGCTGACCCTGGGCCGGTACGATACCCGGCAGCTGTGGGGGTCGGGAGAGAACGCCGTCTCCTACGCCAAGGCCGAGTACAGGCGCGACTTCGCCGGCCTGGCCAGGGTCCGCGCCGTCAACTTCCTCAAGCGGGTGCGGGACGACATCCGCAACGACGTCTTCCGCTTCACCTTCAGCAGCACCGGTTTCGGGACCGTCTTCGCCGAAGATCTCCTGCGCATGCGGAACAGCCTGGCGAACTCGGCGTTCGCCGATGTCGAACTGTACCATTTCCGCCCGTTCCACATCCGCCTGAAGACCCTGCTGGAAACGAACCGGCAGTGGGCGACGGCGCAAACCGGCGTGAACTGGATCCGGCGCTCGGCCGCGGTCCTGCGCAGCGACTACACCTGGAAGCTGGGTGCGCTGTCGGCGATGCCGCAGATGAAGCTGATGGTGCAGAAAGCCACCGACGACGCGGGCAGAATCCATCCCCTTCACGAGCTGTTCTTCTACCCGATCTTCAAGATCTACTGGCATATGACGCCGGATACGGCGCTGCGGCTGGGCGCCCAGGGGTTTCCCTTTCTCGAGAGCCGGTTCCGGGATTTCGAACAGGGGGACAACGGCTACGATGCCCGGGACTACATGATCAGTCTCACCAACGTGTCGTCGTACAGCGGCTACCAGTTGGGCCTGAGCGTGGGCTATCACCTGAAGACCAGGCGCATGGTCGACAGGCGGAGGGCTTTTCTCGACCAGGACTACACGCTCTTCTTCCTGCGTCTGATCGCGGGGCTGAATCCGAGCCAGAATCTCTGACGGGCGAAGAGGCGATTCGATGTCGGCGGGATTTCTCCCAACAGCTCTGGCGACAACAGCCGCACTGCTCTGTGCGGTTCCGCTCGGCGCCCGGGACGTCCCCGGCGGCGGAAAGGAGGAAGGGCGAACCGCGGACGCGGCGCTGCGGCAGGTCTATCCCTCCCACCCGTTTCTCGGGCGGCGGCTTTCAGGTTTCACCAGCTACGCCATGTCGCCCTGGACCAACTACGAGGACTTCGAGTTCCCCTATACCACTTCGCGCCGCACCTTCTTCGGCCCCCTGGGGGATCGCCTGCTCAGCGGCTACGACGTCGTCTCGTGGCGGGAGGTGCACTCCCCGGAGGGGCACGACAGCGAGCTCTTCAAGTCGCGGAGCCGTCTCGAGCACGTTTTCAACCATGTGATGGTAGCCGGCGACTCCTACAGCGGCTGGTCGGCCAGGGCGATATACGGCAGCGAGATCCGCACGATGTTCACGCCGCTGACGCTCTACTGGGCCGGACTGAACGGGTTCCGCGGCGACTGGATGACGGACAGAACGCGGGTCTCGATGGTGGCGTCGCGCCTCTCCACTCCGATCTACTCGCGGGAATACGAGATGGCGTGGGTCCTCAACGGGCTCGCCCGCGACCAGAATCCCGTGCAGCTCTTCGGGGCCCGTGCGGAGCGCAGCATCGGCATCCTCGACCTGGGCGCCAGCTACGTCAACGTCCACTCGGAGAACAGCGCAGACGGGGAGCGAAGCATGAAGGGAACGTTCCCGGCCACGCGCGGCACGCCCCTGTGGCTGGCGGTGCAGATCGCCGACGACTCGCCGGCGGACGGCAAAGGGGGGCCGCAGGTATTCGACATCGCCGTCTGGGTCAACGGCGAACGCCGGCACGACATCCGCCCGGACGCGGTGCTTTACCACACGCGGAACACGGCGGTGGGCCGCACGAACAGGACCCTTGGCCGCTTCATCCCGAACGGCTATGCCGTTCCCATCAGCCGCAGCGTTCAGGGGCAGGCCGACATCTTCAAGCTCCTCGAGCAGCCGGCTCAGCTTCCGCTCTTCGCCGACTATCTTTACCTCAAGGACCACCTGAACGACAAGGATGTGAGCCGCCAGGCCAGTGTGCCGCGGTTGACGGCCAACGTCGAGCTGCTGCCCGGCAAGGTGCACAGGGCGGACGGCGAGGACTTTCTTATCTACTACTTCGACCTGCAGGACCTCGAAGATGAAGTCAACGAGGTGGAACTGGGTTTCCTGGTGGGGAACGACTACCACATTTCGGTCTCCGACGTCCAGGAAAAGGGCCGCAGCAGCAACTACGAAAACCGCTACCGGGCGGAGCTCCTCCGCACTGTCGAACGGGCCCCCGGCAACGTGCAGAATCTCTCCAACGTGCGCTGGGTTCGCTTCGAGTACGGATGGCCTACCGGTCTGTCACTCTACAGCGTCGACGTGCACGCCGAATTCGGGGGATTGAAGATCGCCGGGGAATACGCGCTCAGCAGGGAATTCAACAGCTACCCGAACGAAGCGCGGGATGGCGGCCGCCACGAGAGCCATGGACGGGCATGGTACCTGGTCGCGACCCGGGATTTCGAGCGCTGGGGACTGGGGGGCGAGCTCTTCTCCATGCAGCCCGACTACACCACCAACCTCATGACCTCGCTGCCCGACCACGAGAACCACCAGTACACCCGCCGCGGCTTCATCAACGACACCGGTCTGTGGACGCTCGTCCAGGACAACGACGATCACGATCGCTTTCCCGACATCTGGGTCGGCCAGATCACCGACGACGCCAATGTCACCGAAGACACCGACGGGGTGTTTCCCGGCAAGGACGAGGACCGGGACGGCATTCCGGACACCAACCGCAACTTCAACAACCTCCCCGACTACGTCGAGCCCTTCCTGATGTTCGACGTCGAGTCTGACGACTACGTCTACGGCGCCGACCTCGACAACAACGACGTTCCCGACGAGCGCGAAGACGACATCGACCCCGAGTACCCCTACGACCC
>JAPOZF010000739.1 GCA_026706165.1 Gemmatimonadota bacterium | reverse complement strand
ATCCTCGGCGGAATCCTCGGGCTCCGGGGAGCAGGCCAGGATCCCAAGAGCGGCGGACAGGACCCGAAAAATCGATGCAAGACGTGTTTTTACAGGCACTTGAGGCTGTTTGTCGCCGCGGACAGAAGGCCATTCAGGAAAGGGTGTTGACATGCCTGCCGGCAGATCCTGCCCAGACGACCGGAACGTTGTCCCGATACATTTAATTACTTGACCACCCGACTTTTTCGCTGTTCATTTGCACCACGCTCGTTCCCGTGGGCGCATGTCCGGTTGCCATACAAACTACACTCACCCGACCCATAAATCATAATCGATCCGGTCTCCACCTGCCCGGAGAAGCCATCGAATATGACCAAACTCGACGCTGCCCGAGCCCCGGTTTTTGCAGCAACCTGTGCGTTTGCCCTCCTCTCGGCCGGAGCTTCAGATGCCACGACCGAATCCATGGTCGTCGGGGTTACCGGCCTGCCTTGGGAAAGCGGTGGAGGGGATATTCCCGCGACCGTGATTCTCGACGACAGGAACGTCGATGAAACCAACACGCCGGGTGGGGTTATCGACTTTGACCTGCTCGACAGACCTGGCTGGATCTTTCCGCAGCAGGCCGACACCTCCGACAACATTCTCCTGGGAGTTGTCGATCGAGGCGGGCAGGTTTTCACGCCGCTGCCTTCTTTTCGCACGCTCGAGGGCAACTTTCCCAACATGTACGACGGCGACGGCAACACCGCTCTCGAAGTGAAGGCGCTGTCGGCCGGATCCAGCGCCGGCGCGTTCGGGTTGATCATGCAGTTCGATCTCGGGTCGGTATTCGGCGTCAACCGCTTCCGTTTCTTTCCGCGCAACGCCGCCGAGGATTACCCGGCCCCGGCATTTCCCAACCAGCGCGAATTCATCAAGGGTTACGAACTGTTCGTCAACGACGGCGCCCCCGAATCCGTGCGAGACGGGGCCCTGATCTGGGAAACGATCGCCCTCGAAGGACAGAACGAGGAGGCGGTCGTCGACCTGAGAATACCGACCCGGTTCGTCCGCCACATCCGGCTGAAATCCCTGTCCTCCGTCGGCTTCGAGATCGCGGAGATGCAGGTTTTCAGCGATGGCTTCGTACCCCAGGCCACCTACGTCTCGAACGTTTTCGACTTCGGTGAGCGGGCCATTCTCGGAAACATCCGTTGGACCCAGGAACAGCTCGGAGACCCGGATCGTTCCCAGGTCTTCATCCAGACTCGTTCGGGCAACGATCCGGATCCGGTCGAGTACACCCGCATCGGCGTGCAGCCCTCCGGCAGGGTCGTGCGCCGCGGGGCGACCGTGGAGGATATCCCGATCGACGCCCCCTGGAAGCCTGCATCCGAGGTCGAGGACGCCGACTTGGCAGCCTTGATCGAGACCGTGCTCGACAATCCCGACGGGGACGGCCGCGAATCGCTGCTGACCTTCAACAACCTTTCCCTCGAAGAACGGCAATCGATCACCCTCGACAACGCCTCCTATTTCGGCTTGGACAAGGACGCCAGGTCCGCGATCAGGGACGACCTGACCAACTGGAGCGCCTGGTCCCCTCCATACACTCTGAACGTGGTCGTGGACGAGGGAGCTCTCGAGGACGCGACCGCGGGGGTTCCCATCGTCACCAGCGGTACAAGGCGCTACTTCCAGTTCAGGATCGGCTTTGCCAACGAAACCTTCGATTCGGCAACCGGCATCGGGGGGCTGGGTTTTGACGTTTCGCGTCCGGTGTTTGCCGATTCACTTCTTGCGGAGATCTTTCCCCGTTCGGCGATTCTCGGAGAGGAAACCGCTTTCACCTACGCCGTCCTCTACACGAGCAAGGGCCTGGATCTCGGTTTCGGCAGCCTGCGCATCACCACTCCGCTGCAGACCCGGAACATCGGCTCGGTGCAGATCTTTTCAGCTGACGGTGCGGTCCGCCACGAGAGCGATTTCACCGGCGTGTCCGTAACCGATACTCCCGCGGCCGCAGGCGATTTCACCGTCGTGGAAAACGACACCAGCGGCTTCACGCTGGAATTCCCGCACATCGATGAAACCGGCACCCTGTTGCGGGTCGATTTTCACAGCACCGTCCTGCGGGTCGGAACCCGCTTCAGCGGGGAGGCCCTGAACGAGCAGGATCCGGCCTTCGGTCAGCCACTCGAGCCGGGAAATGCAGCGGACCTGAGCCGTTCCGGGCAAACCGATCCCGACACCGACCCGATCGGAACACCGGTCTTGCGCAACCTGTTCGTCGATGTACCGGTCATCGACAAGCTGCTGGTCAACGTCAAGGCGACCCCGGCGGCGTTTTCACCAAACGGGGACGGCATCAACGAATCCGTGTCGATTGCCTGTGACATCACCAACATCGCCAGACCCACCCAGCTCGATTTCGCAATCTACGACCTGTCGGGGAGGCGCATCAGAATCTACAGCGGGCTCAAGTCCAGCGGCCGTTTCACCCAGCACTGGGACGGCCGCAACGAAGCGGGAGATCTGATGCCTCCCGGACACTACGTCTTCGTCGTCACCCTCGACGCCGGAACCGGGGTGGAAAAGATTCCAGGTATAGTCAGCCTGGCTTTCTGAGCCGGGACTACCAGAGTTTCAGCTGTAACCAAGGGAGGAGTCAGCCTTGAATATCCGTGCAGGATCGGTAATTGCGTTCCTGGCCGTGACCGCGACGGCGACTTTGGCACAGGATTACGGCAGCCGCCTCGGGGTCCAACGGGGGGGTGCTGTGTCGTTCGAGCCCAAGGGGCCGGGAGTGGTCTTCGGAGCTTTGGATCCGACGGTAAAGAGATGGTACGTGCCTCAGGAGTTATATAATGAATACCGCTGGCGCCAGTGGGAATACTCCAACTACGCGCGCACTCATTATCAGCGCTATGTCAATACAGCTCTGGAGGGAGACTACTTCTACGATTTCTTCGGAGACTACGTCAGCAGGGGCTGGCTGATCTACGACTGGCGCCAGGACCAGCCGCAGCAGGAGGGCTCCGGAATCTTCAAGGGCAGCAGGTTCGACAACTTCTTCAGCAGCCTCGCTGTCAGCAGTGACGCCAAGGGCCAGTACGCCTACGCGATCACACTGGGCAACCGGATCCGCACGACCCTCACGCCGATGACCTTCTCCAAGCCGGACTTCAACGGTCTCCAGATCGATTTCGCGGCGGACAAATACGCCGCCACGGTCATCGCTTCCCGCATCAGCGACCCGGCCGCGGGAACCACCAATACCCCCCGCAAGCGGACCAACTCCACCAGCCTCGTCGGTGGCCGCGCCACGGTGCAGGTCGGCGATTTCATCACCCTGGGAGGTACGTTGGTAGACGCCCGGGGAGCCAACACCTCCCTCGACATGTTCACGGGGAACTTCATCGCCGGAAACCTGACCGCGGGGCAGAGCAGCACCCCGATCTCTGCGATGGCCATACTTCGCAGCGACGACAGCCCTGACGACAACGAGGGTGGAGCGGCGCTTTTCAGCCACGACATCCGCATCCGCAGCAGGGACTTCGAGACCGGTATGGAAACTGTCTTCACCCTCGAGGAGGTGGTCCGTTCCGGAACGGAGTGGCCGACCATTTTCGGCGGTCTCGAGCGCGAAGGATTCCTTGCGGCCGACGGCAGCGAACGGAT
>JAPOZF010000649.1 GCA_026706165.1 Gemmatimonadota bacterium | reverse complement strand
AACAGACGCGGCCGGTCGGGGTTTCCTTTGGAGGGGCGCGCCGAAACCGAGCCGACCTCGATGCTGCCGAAGCCGAGGGCCCCCAGACCGCGCACCGCCCTGCCGCTCTTGTCGAAGCCGGCGGCGAGGGCGACGGGGTTGGCGAAGGTCATGCCCGCCACCTGCTGCCGCAGGCGGTCGTCCTCGAAGCGGAAGAGCCTGCCGGCAGCCGCGGCCCCGAATCCCGTCCTGCCGAGCGCCGCTCCCAGAGCGACTGCGCCGTTGTGGGCCCGCTCCGGGTCGAGGCGGAACAACAGGGGGCGCACGGCCCTGCGGTAGAGGCTCATCCCGGTCCCTTCTCGCGGTACTGCCGTGTCAGCTCGGTCATGATCGTGCCCGGCTGCAGGGGGTTATATTGCCTCCCCCAACAATACGCAGGAGCAAGCTGCGATGCGATGGCTGAACGTGCAGGAGATCTACGCCGACGGACGCCACAACGCCTGGCCCGACATCTGCCGCTGGAGGGGGCGCTGGTACGTCGCCTTCAACTGCGGCGGAGGCGGCCACGGCGGGGGTCACGGCCTCTGCTTCCTCTCCTCTGCCGACGGCGTCGAGTGGGTGCGGGAGCACGCGACCGGCCCCGACGAGTGGGCCCCCTCGGACGACGCCACCCGCGGCGGCACCTGCCCCAAGCTGCTGCCGACCGAAGAGCGGCTCTACGTGGTCTTCAACTACTACCGCGAGGGCGTCGGCGACATCGACGCCGGGCGCAGGGATGCGCTGGCCCGCCGCTGGCGCGAGCTCGGAGGATCGCCGCAAAGCTTCGAGCGCTGGGCGCGGCACCACGAGGCCCTGCACCAGAGCGGCATCGCCTGGAGCGAGGACGGGCGCACCTTCTCCGAGCCGCGCCCCCTGCTCGCACCCGGCTGGCGCGTCTGGCGGCCCCACAGTTTCGGCGGCAGGCATTACCTGGCAGGGTACTTGTGCCACGGCCAGTCCTGGAGCCTGACCCCGGAGCTGGAGCGCATGATTCCGGATGCTGAGGAGATCGAGATGTTCGAGAGCGCCTCGCTGTTCGCCTCGGAGGACGGCGAGCACTGGGAGAAGGCGGCCGACGTCGGAACCGACGACAACGACGAGCCGGACTTCGATTTTGACGAAGACGGCCGCATCCTGCTGGTCAGCCGCACCGGCGCCAGCCTCAAGCGGCCGGCCATGGCCTACAGCAGCGAACCCCCTTACCACAGATGGCGGCGGTTCCCCCTGAGCGAGCCCCTCAACGCCCCGGCGGTGCGCCGCGTCCGCGGCCGCTGGATCGTCGCCGGCCGCGGCCTGGTCGAGGGGACCAGCGTGCCGTCCCGCTTCGCCCCGGGCATCGAGAGCGATGCCTGGTGCCCCACGCGGATCTGGCTGCTCGACGAGCAGACCGGACAGCTGACCGCGCAAACGACGCTGCCCAGCTGGGGGGACGGATCGTACCCCGGAATCGAGGTCACCGAAGAGGGGGAGCTGCTCGTCGTCTACTACAGCTGCTCGCAGAGCACCGACGACAAGCTGCGCATGGGGCCGGGACCGCTGCCGGGCAAGATGGCGCCCTGCTCGATCTACCTCGCCCGCGTGTCGATGGAGTAACCCGACCTTGCACGCCAGTCGGCAGCCGGCCCGATAGCGGGTGTGTCTGAACATCGGGTCTTCAACGGAACAACCGGAGGCCGACCTTCCGCCTACAGCCCGAACCAGCGGTTGGCCTTGATCAGAAAGATGCTGTCGCCAGGATCGGCGAATGCCCGGCGCAGGTCCCCGGCGGGCCGGAACCGGGGATCGCGGGCTTCCTCGAAGTCGCGGTCCCGGTTCTGCTGCCAGACCGCGAACAGGGTGCTTCCGGGCTTGTACTCCCAGCGCAGCACCAGGTTGAAGCGCACGGCGCGGCGGTGGAAGTCGGGGTTCTCCTGAAGGCCGTCGTAGGGTGAAAACTCGTAGGACCCGGGCCGCGCCAGCTCCTTGATGGGGCCGAAGTCGCCGGTGGTCGCGAAGGGCTGGGCGAACAGCTGCAGGGTGAGGCCGGGGACGAAGGCCCAGGTGCCGCGCACGCCGATCTCGGCGACGCGGCTCACCAGCTCGCCGAAGACGAAGCGGTCGTCCTGACCGTCGCCGTCCTCGTCGACGTTCTCCACCCACTGCGCGAAGTTGCGCTGGAAGCTGTATCCCGGCTCGATCTCCAGCTCGAACCGGGATACCGGGCGCAGCTCGATTTCGACGCCCACCCACGATCCCAGGTTGTCGCCGCCGCGGCTCCACCAGAGGTTCCCGCCGAGCCAGCCGCTGACCGGCCTGCGGTCGTCCGCCCACACGTCCAGGCCGACCCAGGTGCTGGCCGGGGAGGCCATGAGCGGTCCGCCGCGGGTGGCCAGGTCGTCGTAGGCGGCCAGGTGGCGGCTGAGGCCCATCCAGAACCCCCAGTAGTTGTGGAGGTTGTTCCAGGTGTTGACGTTGACGCCGCGGGCCAGCCGCCGGCCGGCGAAGTTCCAGTGGTTCCAGACGTTGAGGTTGAACCCGGAGCTGCGCGCAAACCAGTAGGGATCGAGCTTCTTGTAAAAAACGTGGGCGCCGGCCTGGATGCGGTCGTTGCGGCGCATGAATCCCAGGTCGTTGGCCTCGAACCCGGGCGACTGCGCGTCGGCGTAGGCCTGGCCGCCGAAGGCCCCGGCCGACTTCTCGAAGTAAAGCGCCCCCTCCCAGCCGCTGTCGCGCTCCTGCCGCTGGCCGGCGCGGCTGAGGGCCAGCCGGCTGAAAAGCCGGTAGGCGTTGTCCGCCCACTTCAGGTGCGCGTCGCCGGCGCCGACGTAGGCCGGATCGAAACCGGAGCCGTTGACGGCGGTGAGCTGAACCCCGGCGGTGGAATGGGCGAGCAGGTCCTGCTGCAGGCGGCCGATGAAGTAGTTGGTGACCGGCTCGACCTCGACCCGGCGGCGCACCGTGTCGACCCGGCCCGTCTCCGGGCGAAGGAGGCGCTGGTCGATCAGCGCCTCCTCGCGCCCGGTGACCGCGTCGAGCAGGCCGAAGGCTGTGCCCCGGTCCGTCTTCCCCGAGACCTTGACCGCGCCCAGGATGGTGGTGCGGTCGGGCCGCTCCACTTCGTCGCTGTCTTCCGGCAGGTCGAAGCGCGCCGGCGGCCTTCCGATGCGCCGCGAGTGGAACAGGGTCGAGGGCCGGCGGATACCGACGATGCCGGGGCCGGGCGCCTCGAAGATCTGGATGCCCTCCAGGAAGAAGGGCCTGCGCTCGCGGTAGAAGGTCTCGAAAACCCCCAGGTTGAGCACCGCCGGATCCCCCTCGACCTGGCCGAAGTCCGGGTTGACGGCGGCGTTGAGGGAGATGTTCAACGACAGCCCGTAGCGCAGATCCAGGCCGGCGGAGGAGAACAGGCTTTCGCGGCTTCCGGTTCCCGGCGACAGGGTGCCCCGGCCCAGGGCGAAGGGGAAGATTTCCAGGCTGCGCCGCGGCCGGATGCCCCCGATCCCCTCCAGGTGGCCGAAGCGCGAAGCGTAGCCTCCGACTCCCCGGGGAGTGAAGCTCCACTGCGCCCACTCGGCGCGGCGGGCGATCTTGCGGGCGACGTTGATCCCCCAGGTGTAGGTCTCCTTCTCGCCGAAGCGCAGGACGTGGTAGGGG
>JAPOZF010000045.1 GCA_026706165.1 Gemmatimonadota bacterium | reverse complement strand
TGAGCGGCCCGGAGGGGGCGGAAACGGCTGACCTATCGGGATCTGCTGGCGACGGAGGTCCCTCCGGTTCCCTACACTCATCACCGGTCAGGAGAAAGGGCGAAGCTGTTCGAATAGTCGGAAAGGGACATCTCGCTGCCGGCCTGCCGTCTTGCGCGTAAAGATCAGCCTGCATCTGAGAAGCCCTCAGCTATCCACCTTGTCGACAAAACAGAATGATTCCTGCTCACCTCCATCACGACGGCTTTGCAGATTCAGGAGAATATTCGCATTCTCTCCTCGATCAGAGCCTTCAGGGGACAGGTAACGAAGAGTCCGAAAATAATCGCAGGATGCAGGTTGCCTGACTATTGGAGAACGAAATAATATGCCGCTACGAGCCGCTGACATCCCCCTCTCCCAGCTAAAACAGTGGGACGAAGGATGTCCGTTTCTCTGTATTTCTCTACTATATTATACCAGATTTGCTTTAAATTCGCGGGTGAGAATACTTAAATACCGTTGCTGAATTATGTATATAATTCCCCGCGCAGGATCATGGACACCGGCCTCGTCCACTCCCAGGCGATCGTCCTCGGCTGGGATTTCTACAAGAGGGTCCGCGGCGCCCACGGCTTCGAGAAGGTCACCGACCTGGAGGGGGTGACCGACGGGATGGTGGAGGGTTGGAAACCGAGAGGACCGACATCCCCGCACACGCCGAGATCGTCCGGCTCTTCGAGGAGGGGCTGAAGATCTACGGCGGCCGGGAAGTGCCGGAGGAGCTGCGGGTCGAGTGGTCGCGGGACCTCGTTCCGGTGGCGAGCCAGCAATCGGAGCCGCTCCTGCAGCTGCTGGAAGGCCGCGCGGAATCGCGGCTGTTTTTCGAGAAAGCCCTGCATTGCTTTGCCGCCGAGGCCGGCGAGTCGCTGGCGCTGCCCTTCGTCGTCTTCCCGGATCACACTCTCGGTGGTCGCTGGAGGCTCAGGAACGCGGATACCGGCGAAGTGGTGGAGGAAGGGGACGTCAGGGCACAGCCGCAGGAGAGCGCCCAGATCCGTCTGCGGATTCCCCGGAAGGGCCTCTACCTGCTCGACCCCGGCGGCGGCTACAAACAGGGCGGCCGGCTCGGATTCGGCCGGCGGCACCTGGTGGTGGAGGCGTCCCCGCGGAGCGAGTTCGCCGCCTTGTTCACAGGGACTCCGCCCGAGAGCCAACCGCTCTTCTTCTTCGTTCCGCGGGACACAGAAATGTTCGTGCTCCGGATCCTGGCCTCCACAAGCCACGAAAGCGACGTCCGCTTTTTCGGACCGGACGGCAGGCTGGTTTCCGAACACCTGAGGCTGGTGACCGGCTCGGACCTTTCCCTTCCGGTGGATGTCCCGGTAACGGTGCCGGCAGGAGCCGGCCACGGGATCTGGGCCTTCACCGTCAGCCGCAGTCCCCGCGCTGCCCTCCAGTTGCGCGGTGTGCCTCCCTATCTCGCTCGCCACCCGGAGGAGTTGCTGACGTCTAGCGAGGCGCTCGGTCGCTGACCTGTAGGGCAGCCGAGCGCCACCCGGATGAGCTCCTCGCACCGAGAGAGGTCCTGGCTCGCTGAGGCGTCGGCAGCCGAGCGCTGTCACTGGCAGCTACCCCGGGAAACATTCCCACACATGGGCGGTTCCCGGGTGCGGGGATGGGTCGGCGCCGGGGCGGATTGGAGAGAGCTTGGCCGCCCGGCGGCCGGTTCATCCGGAGTGCCGGGGAGGCGGGTCGGGAGGTCAGGCGGTCACTGAAAACAGCCGGTTGTTCGCGGGCAACCTGACTACCTGCGAATAGTGATGGATCTCCTCGCTTCCCACCTTGGTCGGCACCTCGAGGACGAACTCGGCGAAGTGCGGGGCATTGAAGGCGACGAAGGCCAGCGAGATTCCGTCCGCATGCCGTTTTCGCCTCGCACTCAGGTCGGGAAAGGCCACCGGGCCGGTGTCCACCTGGTAGGCGCTGCGCTCGCGGTTGGTGTTCATCGACTTGACCGGGTACTCGATGACGGCTCGAAGCCCGGTTTTGTCGTTCCAGATTTCCGTCTGCGCCACGAGCGGGTCGCCGGCGCAGGTGGCGGCGCAGACCGCCGCGCCGCTGTCGAGCTCGACCACCTCGCCCCCTTCGACCAGGCGGTATTTCTGTCCGCCGAAGAAATCGCCCGATGGCACGCGGCTCCTGTAGCCCTCGTGCGCACGCGCCAGGCGCCGGAAGACGATGGCGTCCTGCGGCCCGTAGATCGCCATGAAATCGTAGTTGGGCTCCTTGAACAGATTCCGTTCGACGAAGACATCCTCGCTCTTGCACGAGCCGGTCTGGATGTAATCCTCGCTTGCGCCGGTGCGTTCGTCGGTGATCCGCGTGCGGGATTCCACCCACATGCGCACTTCGTTTTCCGGTCCGTTTCCGAGCACGAACGAACGGCCGTAGTCGATCGGCCTCATCACAACTCCTCATGGGATCGAATCGCTGAAGCGGGATGACAACACGAACCCTCGCCCGCCGCCCGGGTATGCCGGTGACCTACCGCTTGATTCTCACGCGCATATATTCGCACGATCGATCACTCCCCGGGAGGCGATCGATCCTCGACCTGGGATTCACTCCTTCACCCGCGGAGACACCGGAACCATGGCCTCTGAAACGAGCTTTGCCGACGCGCAGCACGACCGGTTCACGGAGCAGGGGTTTCTCCGTTTGGGCAAGGTTTTGCCGGCGGACCAGTTCATGGCATTGCAGCGACGCATGGACGACATCATGCTGGGCGGCATCGAATACGAAAACATGCGCTTCCAGTTCTACGACAGCAGCACGGGCCAACTGCGCCGGACCAGGGGCAACACGGAGCGCGCCCTGTCCTACCGGCGCATCGACGACCTGGAGCAGGATCCCGTCTTCCTCGCGTACATACAACATCCGCTCTACCGCCGGATCACGCGGCGCTACATCGGTGAGGAAGTCTCGGTCTTTCGCTCCATGTTCATGAACAAACCAGCCGGACACGGCACGGTCGAGCACGGTACCGAAATAAAATGGCACCAGGATGTGGGCACAGGTTTCGGTATCGACACCGAGCCCTTCGTCACCGTCTGGACCGCCCTCGACGATGCCACCGTGGCCAACGGCTGTATGCAGATTGTCCCCGGCAGCCACAAGCACGGCGTCATCAACCGGAATCACTTCCCCTCGCCGGAGGAACAGACCCAATACATCGCTGAGGAGAACGTCTTCGATCTGGAAGCCGAGGCCGGGGAGGCCATCCTGCTGCACAATCTGCTGCTCCACCGCTCAAGTGTGAACCCTTCCACGGAGCGCCGCCGCGCTTTCTCCGTGATGTACGTGGACGCGGCGACCCGCACGCTGGATTCGGGCATGAGCTTTCCGGTCGTCTTCGGCGAGAACGCCCTCGACCCCGAAACAGTGCCTGGAAAAGCGGCCGACCAGATCGAGGTGTTCTACGGCTGACCTCATCGGCGAGGTGCTGTCGCCGCCTGCAGTCGCGGCCGACAGGAGGGGTCGGCGGCAGGTTCGCATCGTTGGCGTTCCTTTCGGATGGGCGCGGCGCCGCTTCCTGACGCCGGCAGGCGCGAGGCGCGTGACCACCGTCCAATCGTCCGGAGAATCTCGCTCGGCGGGCTCCGATGGTTGCCCCGCCG
>JAPOZF010000401.1 GCA_026706165.1 Gemmatimonadota bacterium | reverse complement strand
GTGCTGCCCTGGATGACCTACCGGCAGTCCCTGGAGGCGGTGCGCACCCACTGCTCCTTCATTCGCGACCGGGACATGGACCTGATCCTCGGGGACAACATTGCCCGGCTGCTCAGCCTGCAGTAGTGAAAGCCAACTCGATGCGGGACAATCCGCTGCAACCGGATTTCTTCCAGGGCCACCTGTCGCTCGAACGCGGGGACGGCTGGATCAAGCCCTGGCGCCTCCCCCACGACCGCAGGGCGCTATTTCCCTCACCCGACGACGCCCTGATGGCCAGTGCGGAACACGCCAGCGGCGTGCGCCTGCGCTTCGCCACCGCCTCGACCGCCCTCGGGCTCCGCTTCCTGCCCCTGGGCGAAGGCCCTCCCGCGGACGGGCGCGGGCATTTCTGCTTCGACGCCACAGTCGACGGAAAGCTGGTCGCCACCGCCGCGGCCCTGCCCGGCGCCGAGGAGGTTCTGGTGTCCGGGCTGCCGGAAGGGGAAAAGGTCGTCGAGCTCTGGCTGCCCCAGGAGATCCCGGTCAGCCTCCGCGGCCTCGCCAGCGAGGACGGCGCCCCTTGCTCTGCCGCTGCCGACGGACGCCGCAGGTGGATTACCTACGGCAGCTCGCTGACCCACTGCACCCGCGCCCACGGCCCGGCGCGCATCTGGCCGGCCATCGTCGCCAGGCGGAACCGCCTGCACCTGACCAGTCTCGGGTTCGCCGGGCAGTGCCACCTCGACCCCCAGGTCGGCATGGCCATCGCCGGACAGCCCGCGGACCTGATCACCCTGAAGCTGGGGATCAACTGCATGCCGGGGGGCTCGTTCAACGCCCGCACCTTCCCCGCCGCGGTGATCGGCGTGGTCGGCATCATCCGCGCCGCACACCCCGACATCCCCATCGGCCTGGTTTCGCCGATCGGCTACCCGCCTCACGAGACCCGTCCGAATGCCGTCGGATACACCATCTCCGACATGAGGGAGGCGATAGCAGACGCCGGCAGCAGGTTCGCGGCGACGGGGGACCGCAACCTCTACTGTTTCGACGGCCTCGATGTCTTCGGCCTCGATCTGATTGCCCGCTACGCCGAGGACGAGTGCCACCCGGACGGCGACGGCATCGAGGTGATGGGGGACAACTTCGACCGCGTCGTCATGCAGCCGCTCCTCGCGGCCTGCGGCTGAGCTTCCCGGCAGGCCGGTGTCCTCTCCTCACGGGGCAACCCATCCTTCGTACCGCCCCTCGGTGCGCGGCCGCAACGGCGCCGTCGCCTCGGGGGACCCTCTCGCCTCGCAGGCCGGCATCCGCACGATGCAGGCAGGGGGCAGCGCCGTCGATGCGGCCATCGCCACCGCGGCCGCGCTCGGTGTGGTGGAGCTGCCGATGTCCGGGGTGGGAGGAGACGGGTTCATCCTGATCCACGACGCCGCCACACGGCAGACGTACGGCCTCAACGCCACCGGTCCGGCACCGGCCGGCGCCACCCGCGAGCTCTACCTCGAGCGCGGCGGCATCCCGATGAAGGGGATCCTCAGCGTCTCGGTTCCCGGCCTGGTCGACGGCTGGCTCAAGGCGCACGAGCGCTTCGGAAGGCTGAGCCTCGCCGAGGTGTTCGCCCCGGCGATCGACTTGTGCGAGAACGGATTCCCCGTCGGCGAGAAGCTCGCCGCCATGCTCGCCGAGGAGCACGGACAGTTTTCCGCCGACCCGATCACTCGGGCTCTCTTCGAGCCCCGGGGAAGGCCGTTGGAGGCCGGGGAGCTCCTCGTCCAGAAAGACCTCGGAACCACCCTGCGCCGCATCGCCGGGGAGGGCCGCTCCGCTTTCTACGAAGGGTGCGTGGCGCAGGAGATCGCCTCCTTCAGCAGCGAGCGCGGCGGCCTGATCACGGCCGAGGACATGGGGGCGTTCCGGGCGCGCTGGGAGGAGCCGATCCACGTCGACTACCACGGGTACCGGGTCTGGGAAATGCCGCCGAACTCCAGCGGCCACGTGCTGCTGCAGGAACTCAACCTCGTCGAGCAGTTCGACCTGGCGGGGATGGGCTGCCTGACGCCGGAAAGCATCCACGTCATGGTCGAGGCCAAGCGGCTGGCCTTCGCAGACCGCGAGGAGTTCATGGCCGACCCGGACTGGGTCGACGTGCCGCTCGCCGGCCTGCTCGACAAGCAGTACGCCCGCGAGCGCGCCCGCGGGATCGACCTGGAGCGCGTCAACCCCGATGTCGGGCCCGGCTCGCCGGAACGGCGGGAGGACACCACCTGTTTCTGCGTCGCCGACGGGGCCGGCAACGCCGTCTGCGTGCTGCAGAGCCTGCAGTCGGGATTCGGCTCCAGCCTGGTAGCCGGGAACACGGGGGTGCTGCTCAACAACCGCATGACCTACTGGCACCTCGAGGAAGGGCACGCCAACTGCCTGGCGCCGGGCAAGCGGGTGCGGCACACCATGAACCCCGTCATCGCCACCCGGAACGGCGAAGCGGCCATCGTCTGCGGCACGCCCGGGGCCGACACCCAGGTGCAGACCAACCTGCAGCTGCTGACCCACGCCATCCACTTCGGCATGACGCCCCAGGAGGCGGTCGAGGCGCCGCGCTGGCGCAGCCTGCAGAACCCCATGGAGTCGACGGTGCCGCACACCTGCGAGGATCTGCTGCAGCTGGAGAACCGCTTTGCCGCCTCGACCCGGGAAGGCCTGGAGAAGCGCGGCCACCGGCTGGAGATCCTCGGGGACTGGGACGGCCCGGGAAATGCCCAGTTCATCCGCATCGACCCGGAAACCGGTGCCCTCGCCGCCGGATCCGACCCCCGCCGGGACGGGTACGCCGTCGTTTACTGACCCGCCCGTATACCGCTCCTACGCGACTGCGCTCGCTGGTGTCGCGTCCCGCGGTCAACTTGAAGAATCCCGGGCGCCGGGGCGCCCGGCTCTCGCAAGGCGCCTCAGCGAGTCGTACCCGGGGCCTTCCTCGAGTGAAGGCAACGCCGCGAGACGGGAAGGACCGACGCCGGGAAGGGCAAGGGATTCCCGGGACGCCAGGGCACCGAAGAGTTTCTCTGCCCGGGGCACCCGGTGCCACTCAGGCCGAGACCGCCAGTCCGTCGAACCGGGGGTCGGTTGCCCCCGCCTGAAGGGCCGGGTCGCCAGCAACGGTCACCACGTGCCCGGGGCCGCCGATTCCAGCCACGGGTTCAACGCGGTGCCCGAGCTTGCGCAGGCCTTCGAGAACCCGCTTTCCCGCCCTGCGCTCGACCTCCAGCGGCTCCGCCCCTTCGGTGTGCAGGCGCGCCGCGTCGAGCGCCTGCCGCGGGTCGAGCCGGCGGTCGAGAAGCCCGACCGCAAGGGTCACCTGGTTGTTGGGGATGGTACGCCCTCCCGGCAGACCGAGGGCGGCGAACGGGCGTCCGTCCCGCAGGGCCAGGAACGGGGCCATGTTGTGCAGCGGCTGTTTGCCGGGTGCGATCGAGTTCGGCAGTCCGGGCCGCGGGTCGAAACGGGCTACCCCGTGCCCCAGCAGCAGTCCGGTCCCGGGAACGGCGACCATCGAACCGAACGGTCCGCCGTGGGTCTGGGTAAGGCTCACGAGATTGCCGGCGACGTCGGCGGCCGAGATGTGGCTGGTGCAGCTTATCGGCTCCGGGGCAACGAGACGCCCCGGTCCCGGGGACCGGAGA
>JAPOZF010000469.1 GCA_026706165.1 Gemmatimonadota bacterium | reverse complement strand
CGGGCACCCGGTTGCCGAATCAGGGTCAGCCTGCCGGTCCCCCTTCTTTCCGGCCGTCCCGCCGGTCTATCCCCGCGCGCCTGGGAGCCGGTCCGGGGATTCCGCCCACTTGGTCTCCGTCCGATCCGGCCGTCCCGCCGTTCCATCCTCGCGCGCCTGGGAGCCGGTCCGGCGGTTCCCCTCATCCGGGCCGGCGACTGGCCGCAACCGGGGCTACTCCTCCAGCGAGCGGTAGGCCTCGAACACGATCCGCAGGTCGCGCCGCGCGCGCGCCAGGTTCGAATAGGGTGAACGGCCCCGGTCCTCCAGGCAGGCGAGGAAATCCTCCATCATCCCGGCGTAGCCCATCATGTCGCGGAAGCCGGGGAACTCCAGGGCCCGGCGCCGCTTCGAGCGCACGCAGTGGTATATCCCGTTGCTCTCGAACACCACCCCGCCCTCGCTGCCGGCGATGCGGGAATGCTGGAACACCCCCTGTGTCGGGGACGGCACGTTCCAGGCGTAGCGGATCTCCGCCCGCGGCCCGCCCGGCGCCTCGAGGGCGACCACGGCATGGCGCTCCACCTCGCCGCTGCCCCGGCCGGGGAACTCCGCCCCGAGCAGGCGCGGCATGCCGCACTCGCTTCCGGCGGCCGCGTCGAGCAGGTCGGCGACCATGGCGACGAAATGGACCCCCCCCTCCAGCAGCGACCCGTGGGCGGCGCGCCAGCCGGAGGCCTTCTGCTGCTTCAGCTTCTTCACCTCGATGCGCTCGATCCGGCCGAGGTCCCCCGAGCTGATGTGCTGCTTCAGCTTCAGCAGCGAGGGTTTGTAGTAGTAGTTCTCGGCGACCATCAGGGTGGTCCCCGGATGCCGGGCCGCGACCTCCTCGATGCGGGAGAGCTGGTCGGGCTCGTGGCAGAGCGGTTTCTCGACGAGGACCGCAGCCGCCCCGGAGGCGAGGGCCGCGACCGTCTCAGCCTCGTGGCGCTCCGGGGGCGTGGCGATGACCACCCCGTCCGCCCTTTCGAGAAGCTCCTCCCAGGTCGCGCACACCTCGCCGCCGAACTCGCGGGCGAACTCCTCGGCCCGCGCCCGGGTGCGGTTGAAAAACAGCAGGTCCGCGCGGCCGCGCAGGTTGCCGGCGTGCTTCCTGCCGATGGCGCCGCAGCCGGCGAGGCCGACCCGCATCACGCCGCGCCTCCGGCGACAGCGTCGGCCACGCGCAGGGCGTTGGCGGCGATGGTGAGACTCGGGTTGACGCCCCCCGAGGCCGGGAAGCAACTGCCGTCGACGACGTGGAGGTTCCCGATTCCCCAGACGCGGCAGTCGCGGTCGAGGGCGCCCTTTTCCGGGGAGCCGGCGCAGCGCACCGTGCCGACCGCGTGGGAGAAGGTGTCGATCTCGTAGAACCGCGTCTTCCACGCCCCGGCCGCCCTGAGCACGCGGCGGGCCTGGTCGGCGAGGAAGTCCCGGCGCTCGAGGTCCGCGGCGCTGTACTCGTGGTCGACGCGGGGAACCTCCACCCCCCAGTCGTCCCTGCCCTCGCCGAGGCGCACGGCGTTCTCGAAGCGCGGCTCGTCCTCGGCGATGCAGAGCAGGTTCTGCATGAAGGGACTGAACGCCCCGGCGATCCGCTTGAGCCCGAAAGGAGCGAAGTGGGAGATCACCTCGCCCGACGGGGTGTAGATGTCCTGGATGACCCCGGCCGCGGTGCCGTGGCGGGCGCGGAAGCGCTCGTAGAACTCGGTGAAGCAGAGCTGCTTGTGGAAGAGGTTGCCGGGGTTGGTGCGGAACGGGAAGACCCCGGCGACCACCCCGTTGCAGTGCCGCATCAGGCAGCGGCCGATCCACCGGGCCCCGGGCGAGTCGAGGCGCGACCGCAGCAGCAGGGCCGGGGTATGCAGGGCTCCGGCGGCGACGAAGAAACGCTCCCCTTCGAGACGGCGCGTCCCCGGCTCGCCGGCGACGGCCACCGCGCGCAGGGCCACGGCGCGGCCCCCCGAGACCTCCAAGTGAGTGGCCGCCAGGCCGGCGACGATCTCGAGGCCGGCCTCCTGCCCGAGGCGCAGCGCCGTCGCCGTCATGTCGTTCTTGGCCTCGATCCGGCACGGGAACCCGTCGCAGGTCGCGCAGCGGATGCATTGCGGCCGGTGCGGATCGTCGAAGTTGATGGCCATCGGCAGGGGAAACGGTTTGAGCCCGAGCCGTTCCGCGGCCGAGCGGATGCGCCGGGCAGGGGGTGCGAGCGCTATCGGGGCCCGCGGATAGTCAGCGGATCTGGGCGGCTCGCAGGGGTCGGCGCCGGCCTGCCCGTGAACGGCCAGCAGGTCCTCGGCCTCGGCGTACCAGGGCTCCAGGTCGCCGTAGGAGATCGGCCATTTCTCGAAATCGGTTTCCCGCAGGCGCAGGGAAGCCCCGCCGAAAAAGACCGAGTTGCCGCCGACCACCTCGTTGGGATGGAGCGGTTCGGCTTCCCTGGCCCCGTACTGGCGCACGGAAACCGGCGAGGCGGACTGGTACCGCTTCTCGATCAGGATCCGCCGCTGGCTCCAGTCCCCCTCGTCCCGGCGCGGCCAGCCGCCGCGCTCGACCAGGAGGGTCTTCAGCCCGGCGCGGACCAGGCGCCAGGCGGCGCAGGCCCCGCCGAACCCGGAACCGACGATGACGGCATCGTATTTCACTGAAACAGTCTCCGCCGTGGAATCAGGCGGAAACCGGCGGCGATTACAAGGCGCATACCTCGACGACGTAGAGCACCACGAGGACGGCGATGATCACCAGGGCGAGGTAGTGGAACTTCTCCCGGGTCCCGACGAACTGCTCGAGACGCCGGAGATCGGGGCGGAACTTCCCGGATATGTTGCGCTGCACGTAGGTCTTGTAGTACTCGATGGAAAAGCGCTCGAGGCCGCCGTTCATGTAGATGAGGAACCCCGCGGAGACGGGGGCTGCGGGGTCGTTGAGGAAGTAGAACAGCGGGCTGAGGAGGGCCAGGACGATGCCGGAGCGCTGGAACTTCAGGGGCTTGAACCCCTCGAACGGAGCGTCCTTGTAGGCTCCCCCGAGGGACACCACCAGTCCGGTGGAATAGGCAATGAGAAGGAACCAGAGGAAGCGCTCGACCGGGACATCTATCAGGGTCACTGCGAAGACGGCAGCGACGATCACGGTGCCGGCGGCGTAGCGCAGGAGGTCGCTTCCGACGTGCCGCCCGAAAAAGGTGATGCGGGAGGGTACGAAGTATTTCTCTTGGTCTTCGGTCCGGAAGAACCCCTTGTAGATCTCGGCGAGAAAGCGCTCGATCCCCATGACCAGGAAGAAGAGCTGGAACATCCCGATCGCCCCCAGCCGGGTGCTGAACGGGGGAAGGAGATACAGGACGAGGAAGATGGCGAGGCTGAACAAGATGCTGCGGGGGAATGTCCGCGGCTTGAACCCCTCGAAGGGAGAGTCCTTGAAGGCACCCCAGAGAGAGGTGTAGAGGCCGGACAGAACCACAACGATAAGGAGAACGGTTAAGGACATTTTTTCTGGAATGGAAAACCACAATGATGAATACTATACCTAGCGAAAAAAAACCGGTCTCCGCAACCCTTAAACTTTACCATTCGAAGAGGGAAGGAATAGCCGGATTATCTCCAGGAGATCGGACACCCAGGATATATCCCAGGAGGCCTCCGAAAAA
>JAPOZF010000020.1 GCA_026706165.1 Gemmatimonadota bacterium | reverse complement strand
GCCCGCTCGATGACCTCGGCGATGCGGCTCGGGCAGCGCAGGTGCTCCTCCAGGCAAAAAACGATTTGGCCACCGTGTTCCTGCAGCGCTGCCTGGAGTTGTGCGCGGAGGGCGGCACCGCAAGCCTCGTGCTCCCGCAGAACTGGCTGTTCCTCAAGAGCTACAAGAAGCTCCGGGAGAGGCTGCTCAAGGGGGAGACCTTGCACTTGCTTGCCCGGCTGGGACCGGGAGCCTTCGAAACCATCAGCGGCGAGGTCGTCAAGGCAATCCTGCTCAATTTGGGCCGCGGCAACTCCCGACAGCAGAAGGACAGGCGGTTCACCGAGAAGACGGGAGCCGGCATGATGTACGGCCTGGACGTCTCGGAGTTGCGCACCGCCAGCGAGAAGGCCGGGCGGCTGGTAGAGGCAGGAATCGAAGGCGTTGAACAAGCCAGTCAGTTGGAGAACCCAGATGCCCGAGTGCTGCTACAGGAAATGTTCGGGGAATTGCTGGAGAGATACGCTTCAGCCTACCAAGGGATTAGCACCGGTGACAACCTCGCACTAAAACGGTCATTTTGGGAACAAACTCCGTCGGCTCGTTGGGATTACTTCTTCAGCACGGTCAGTAATACAATTGGCTTTGGTGGAATGCATTCGGTTATCGACCTCGATAGCGGGGAAGAAATGGCCGCCGTCCGTGGTATTCAAGCGTGGGGAAGGTGTGGCGTCGCGGTTAGCCAGATGCGTGGACTCCCGACTGCTCTCTACCTTGGAGCAAAATTCGACACCAACGTATCAGCACTGTCTGTAAAAAAGACCGACCACCTACCCGCCATCTGGTGCTTCTGCTCTTCCCCCGAGTACCACCAGGCAGTCCGCCGCATTGACCAGAAACTCAACGTCACCAACGCCACGCTGGCCAAGGTCCCCTTCGACCTCGACCACTGGACTAAGGTCGCCAGCGAACGATATCCCAACGGCCTTCCCCACCCCTACTCCGACGATCCAACCCAATGGATCTTCCACGGCCATCCCTGCGGCTCGGTAGTCTGGGACGAAACGATAAAACGCACAGCCCATGGTTCGCTCCGCACCGACCCCACTGTATTGCAGGTCGCGGTCGCCCGCCTGCTCGGCTACCGCTGGCCCGCGGAGCAGGATGCCGAAATGGAGCTCGCTGACGAGCAACGCGAGTGGGTGCAACGTTGTGAGGGATTGATTCCCCACGCCGACAAGGACGGCATCGTCTGCATCCCGTCCGTACGCGGCGAGTCTCCCGCCGGTGACCGCCTCCTCGCCCTCCTGACGGCCGCCTTCGGCGACGACTGGAACGACGGCGCCCTCGGCAAGCTCCTCGCCCAGGCAGGCACCGCCTCTCTCGACGACTATCTGCGCAACCACTTCTTCGACGAGCACTGCAAGCTCTTCCATCACCGCCCCTTCGTCTGGCACATCCATGACGGCCGGCGCGACGGTTTCCACGCGCTGGTCAACTACCACAAGCTGGCCGAGGACGGCGGCAAAGGCCGCCAACTCCTCGAATCCCTGACCTGGAGCTATCTCGGCGACTGGATCACCCGCCAGCGGGACGGGGAGCGCCGCGGCGAAGCCGGCGCAGACGACCGCCTTGTCGCCGCGCTCGGGCTGCAGAAGCGCCTCGCCGCCATCCTTGAAGGCGAGCCCCCCTTCGACATCTTCGTCCGCTGGAAACCTCTCAAGGAGCAGCCCATCGGCTGGGAGCCGGACATCAACGACGGCGTCCGCCTGAACATCCGCCCCTTCATGGCCGAGGACATCCCCGGCGGCAAGAAGGGGGCCGGCATCCTGCGCGCCAGGCCGAACCTTCACTGGCGCAAGGACCGCGGCAAGGAACCGCTGACCCGCGGTAAACGGTCCAAACCCCCGTGGCTCGATGACGACGCCTGGGACCCGGACGACGACAAGGAACTGCGTCCAAGGGAGGAGTTCCCCTGGTTCTGGCGCAACGGCGAGTTCACGGGCGATCGCGTGAACGACCTGCATTTGACCAGGGCGCACAAGCAGCGCGCCAGAGAAGAAGGGGACCCGTGTCTTTGAGGACCTTCCGCTCTTGCTTGCCCCATCGTGCCCCGGTACTCTTGCTGAGCCCTCAGCCCAAGGTGGACTATTTCCGAATTTGGATGCTCCGAAACGAGGAAGAATCAGCATGCTGAAATCGCTTGCGCTACGTGGATTCCGCGGCTTCCAATCCTACGAGTTGGCGGAACCAACAACCGTGAACCTACTCGTCGGCAAGAACAACTGCGGCAAGACGTCCCTTCTCGAAGCGGTCGAGCTGCTGGTTTCCAACGGCCACCTTTCTGTTTTCTCCGAGGTAGCCCGACGCCGTGGAGAAGTAGTCGTGCATCAATCAAGGTACAGAGCGAACGTCTCCCACCTGTTTTTCGGCCACACTTGCGAACCGGGCGCTTGCTTCAAGTTGTCTTCCGGCGACGGTCGGGAACTGTCGGCGACGATACATTCGCTCGATGAATTGGGAGAGGACGCTTATCAATGGGAGGCCAGAAGAAATGAGCGACGGCGGGAACTCGATGAGGACGAAGAGACCGAGCCCGCATTCGGCCTGCGCATTGCCCCCGGCGCGGAGAAAGAGGCAGTCGCTCTACCGATTTCCGAAGACGGGACGATTCTGCACTTCTCGCGGAGACCAACTTGGCGCAATAGCCTCTCCTTGTCTCCGGTTCGCTTTCTCGGGCTGGAATCCTTCGTATCCGAGCGTATGGGAGACGCATGGGACAAAGTTCTTGCTGAAGGGCTGGAAGATGAGATCGCGGAAGATATGCGCCTTCTCGTGCCGGAGATTGACTCGGTTCACTTTCTAACTGGCAGACTTGGCCCCGGAGGAATCCTGGTCGGGCTTCAAGGCGGAGGAGGCCGGATGCCGATCGGCAGTTACGGCGATGGCCTGCGCCGCCTGCTGGCTTTGCGCCTGGCCCTCGTATTCGCGACAGACGGATACCTGCTGATCGACGAGATCGACGCCGGCATGCACTGGACGGTCATCGAGGATCTGTGGCGGCTCCTCGTTGAGGTAGCGGACAGATGCAACGTGCAGATATACGCAACGACGCATAGCTATGACTGCGTTCGCGGACTCGGAATGCTGGTCAGGTCTCGCCCCGGCCTTGCGGAGAAGGTCTCCCTGCAAAAGGTCCATGCTGACCTCGACCATGCCGTGCCTATACGGGGCGAGCAGATCGGGACCGCCGTGAAGCAGGAAATCGAGGTTCGCTGACTCATGCCCAAGCCAGAAGCCTCCATCCTGTGGGTGGAGGGCAAGGACGACCAGCACGCAATCGGACACCTGCTGTGGAGACACGGTGTGAACTGCGAGCAGATTCCCGTCGATATCAAGCCTCCGGGCGATTCCGAAGACGAGGCTGCCGGCGGAAGGGATCCATTGTTGGAAGGAATGCAGACGGCCGTGATGACCAGTACCGGCCGTTCGGCAGGGTTCGTCCTGGATGCCGACGAGGTAGCGCAGGACCGGTGGCGCGCCGTCTGCAGCCGGCTGGAGAGGGTCGGCTTGACGCCCCCTGATGAGATTCCGGGCTCCGGCTACGTCGACCAATCGGACGCCTACCAGGCACGTGTCGGCGTCTGGTTGATGCCCGACAACCGGCGGTCAGGAGCCTTGGAAGAGTTC
>JAPOZF010000562.1 GCA_026706165.1 Gemmatimonadota bacterium | reverse complement strand
ACCGAAGATCCTCATCCTCGACGACGCCCTCGCCAACGTCGATACCCGCACCGAAGAGCGGATTCTCGAACGCCTGCGCGGCATCATGGCCGAGCGCACCACCATCCTCATCGCCCACCGCCTCTCCACCGTCATGGCCGCCGACCGCATCATCGTCCTCGACGAGGGGCGCGTCGTCGAAGAGGGCACCCACGGCGAACTGCTCGCACGCGGCGGCCTCTACGCCGACATGTACCGCCGCCAGCACCTCACCGAGGAACTGGGGGGTTTCTGATGCCCCCGGCCATCCGCGACGAGCGGGAGATCGACCGCAAGTCCATCGACCTGCGCCTGGTCGCCAGGCTCATGCGGTTCCTGCGGCCCTACCTGCCCTGGGTGGTCTGGACGCTGTTCCTCATTCTCGCCGCCTCGCTGGCCCGCCAGGCCGGCCCGGTGCTGACCAAGATCGCCGTCGACGAGCACATCGTTCCCGGCGACCTGGACGGCCTCGGCACCCTGGTGCTGCTCTTCGCCGCGCTGCTGGTCGCCCAGTTCGCCGTCGGCTACGCCCAGAGCTGGATCACCAGCATGGTCGGCCAGTGGACGATGCGGGACGTGCGCCTCGACATCTTCACCTGCCTGCAGGGCCTGCCGCTCAGGTTCTTCGACCGCACCCCCATCGGCCGGCTGATGGCGCGCAATACCAGCGACGTCGACGCCCTCAACGAGTTCTTCACCTTCGGCGCCGTCTCCCTGGTGACCGAAACCGTCACCATCGGCTCCATCCTGTTCTACATCTTCTTCTATCTCGACGCCGAGCTGGGCCTGCTGACCTGCGCCTTCCTGCCGGTGGCCTTCGCCGCCACCCTGTGGCTGCAGAACCGCACCTACCAGGCCTTCCGCGAGGCCCGCACCCGCTTCGCCCGCTTCAGCGCCGACCTGCAGGAGACCCTGTCGGGCATGGAGGTGGTCAAGCTGTTCGGCTGCGAGCCGCGCAGCGCCCGCCGTTTCAACGAGGGCACCGACGAGTACCTCGACGCCCGCCTGGTGCGCACCCTCTACCACTCGGCCTACTTCCCCTTCATGGAGCTGTGCGGGGCCGCCCTGATTGCGCTGGTGCTGTGGTACGGCGTCGGCGAGGTGCTGCGCGAGGAGATCCCCTGGGGGGTCCTGGTGGCCATGCTGCAGTACGTGCCCCGCTTCTTCATGCCGGTCCGCAACCTCGCCGAGGAGTACGCCACGGTGCAGGTGGCCATGGCTTCCTCCGAGCGCATCTTCGAGCTGATGGACGCCGAGCCGGAGCCGGCCGGCGGTCCGGTGCGCCGCGAGCGCGTCGACGGGGCCATCGAGTTCAGCCATGTCTGGTTCGCGTACGAAGGGGAAGAGTGGGTCCTGCGCGACCTTTCCTTCCGCGCCGAGCCCGGGCAGAGCCTTGCCCTGGTCGGGGCCACCGGCTCGGGCAAGACTACCATCGTCAGCCTGCTGTGCCGCTTCTACGAGATACAGCGGGGGCGGATCCTGGTCGACGGCATCGACATCCGCGAGTGGAACGTGGAGGCGCTCAGGCGGCGCTTCGGCCTCGTGCAGCAGGACGTCTTTCTGTTCGCCGGCGACATCGCCGGCAACATCCGCCTCGGGGCTCCCGGACTGTCGGACGAAGCGGTGGCGCAGGCGGCCCGCTACGTCAACGCCGACCGCTTCATCGAGCGCCTGCCCGACACCTACCGGCACGAGGTGCAGGAGCGGGGGGCGGCCCTGTCTTCCGGCCAGCGCCAGCTCCTGTCCTTCGCCCGCGCCCTGGCCGCGGCTCCGGACATCTTGGTGCTCGACGAGGCGACCGCCCACGTCGACACCGAGACCGAAGGCTGGATACAGGAGGCGGTGGAAAAGCTGATGCGCGACCGCACCTCCATCGTCATCGCCCACCGCCTGTCCACGATCCGCGGCGCCGACAAGATCCTCGTGCTGCACCGGGGCCGTTTGCGCGAAGAGGGCCGCCACGAAGAGCTTCTTGCCCGGGACGGCATCTACGCCCGCCTGCATCAGCTGCAGTACAGCGAGGCATGAGGAGACGCCGATGGCAGACGACAGACCGCACGTACTCCTGGTTACCACCGACCACTGGTCCGCTTCCCTCCTCGGGGAAGCCGGCCACCCGGCCATCCTCACCCCCACCCTCGACGAGCTGGCCCGCAGCGGCACCCGCTTCACCAACGCCTACAGCGAATGCCCGGTCTGCATCCCCGCCCGGCGCACCCTGATGACGGGCACCGCGCCGCGCACCCACGGCGACCGGGTCTTCAAGACCACCGAGCCCATGCCCGGCCTGCCGACCGTGGCGCAGACTTTCCGGGATGCCGGCTACCAGGCGTACGCCGTCGGCAAGCTCCACGTCTACCCCCAGCGCGACCGCATCGGCTTCGACGACGTGATCCTCGACGAAGAGGGCCGCCCTCACCTCGGCGCCGTCGACGACTACGACCTCTTCCTGGCGGACAAGGGGCACGCCGGCATGGGCTTCGCCCACGGCATGAGCAACAACGAGTACTCCTTCCGCCCCTGGCACCTGCCCGAGGACTGCCACCCCACCACCTGGGCGGCGCGCCAGATGAGCCGCATGATCCAGCGCCGCGACCCGGTCAGGCCCGGCTTCTGGTACCTGTCCTTCCGCCACCCCCACCCGCCGCTGGCGCCCCTGCAGGGCTACCTCGACCTCTACCGCGGCATCGACATCGACGCCCCGCGCCGCGGCTCCTGGGCGCGCGACTTCGACAGCCTGCCGTTTGCGCTCAAGGAAATCCAGGGTGACAACGCCCACCTGGCGGGGCGGGAAATCCTGCGCATCCGCCACGCCTTCTACGCGCAATGCACCCAGATCGACCACCAGCTGCGCGTTGTTATCGGCACCCTGCGGGAGGAGGGGCTGCTCGGCAATACCGTCATCTGCTTCACCGCCGACCACGGCGACATGCTCGGAAACCACGGCCTCTGGGCCAAGCGGCTCTTCTACGAGGAGTCGGCCAACGTGCCGATGATCCTGCTCGGAGGCCGGGACGGACGGGTGCCGCACCATGCCGTCGACGACCGCCTCGCCGGCTGGCAGGACGTCATGCCGACCTTGCTCGACCTGGCCGGCGTCGACATACCCGGCACGGTCGAGGGCCTGTCGATGGTCGGCGAGGAACGGCGCGAGTACCTGTATGGGGAATGGGGCGAAGGACCGAATGCCAACCGCATGATCCGCGCCGGGCGGCACAAGCTGATCTACTATCCGGTGGGCAACCGCGTCCAGCTCTTCGACCTCGAAAGCGATCCCGGCGAGCGCGACGACCTGTCCGGCTCGGAAGCTCACGCCGGAATACAGGCGGAACTCAGCGAGCAGCTGGCCGCCGAGCTCTACGGCGGGGACGAAGCCTGGGTCGGGGAGGGCGGGCTCGTCGGCCTGCCGGACCGGGAATGGGCGCCCGGCCCCAACCGCGACCTCACGGGCCAGCGCGGCCTGCACTATCCGCCGCCGCCGCAGACCGGGGGCGGTTAGTGCCCGCGGGCGAAATCGAGCTGCCGGGTTGGCGCGGAATTTCTGCAGGCAGGCAACAGGTGCCGGGGCGGGAAACCATGCGACCGGATCCTGGCGGAATGCGCAAGCAGGCAGAGGTCCGGGCGTCCGTGAAAAACCGCAGCCTGCCGGCGCACGGCCGGGG
>JAPOZF010000563.1 GCA_026706165.1 Gemmatimonadota bacterium | reverse complement strand
CGGTCTAGACATCGCTTCCTTCCTGGCGCTGACCGTGGACGAGGCCGGGGAGTTCGCGGGGGCTGCTTCGTTCGAAGGAGTCGACGGAATGGCTGCGGCCCCCCTGCTCGAACAGATCTCCGGAAGGGCGGCGGTTCTCGGCGACCTCGGCCTCGGCTACCTCACCCTCGACCGGCCTGCCGACACCCTGTCGAGCGGCGAGTTCCAGCGCCTGCGCCTCGCCGGGGGCCTCGGCTCGGGCCTTACCCAGGTGCTCTACCTGATCGACGAGCCGAGCGCCGGCCTCCACGCCCGCGACGCCGGACGCCTCGGGCGCGCTCTGCGCGGCCTGACCGAAGCGGGGAACACCGCGGTGTTCGTCGAGCACGACCCGGCCCTGATCCGGCTGGCGGATTTCGCCGTCGATCTCGGTCCGGGAGCCGGGTCGCAAGGGGGAGAGGTGGTTGCGGCGGGAACTCCTGAAGAGTTGGCGGCTGCCCGGTCCCCCACCGGCCGCTACCTGGCCTCCGGGTTCCGCTGGCCCTCGACAAGGCCCCGGCGGGACCCGGATGCGGCTTCGGTCCTGCGCATCGAGGAAGCCGCCGGCAACAACCTCAAGGGTATTTCCGTCGACATTCCCCTGGGACTGTTCCTCTGCGTGACCGGGGTGTCGGGATCCGGCAAGAGCAGCCTGGTCCAGCACACCCTCTACCCCGCCCTGGCCGGCAAACTGCAGCATGCCCGGCAGCGGCCGCTCCACCATGAGGCCATCTCCGGGAGCGAGCACCTCGAGCGGGTGATCGCCGTCGACCAGCGGCCCCTCGGCCGCGGCTCGCGCTCGAACGCTGCGACCTGCACCGGAATCCTCACCGACCTGAGGGGCCTGTTCGCCAGGACCCGAGAGGCGCGCGTGCGCGGGTACCGCCCTTCCCACTTCAGCTTCAACGCCGCCGAAGGAGCCTGCGCCTCCTGCCGGGGCAGCGGGCTGGCCGCGGGCGGCGGCCTGCTTCTGGGTGGCATGCGGAATCCCTGCCCGGGCTGCGGCGGCCGGCGCTACAATCCCGAGGTGCTCCAAGTCCGCTACCGAGGCCTCTCCATCGCCGACGTCCTCGACCTGACCGTGGCCGAATCCCTTTCCTTCTTCGAGTCGGTCCCCGGCCTCGAACGGCGCCTGCGCCTCCTCGCCGAGCTCGGTCTCGGGTACCTTCCCCTGCGGCAGTCCGCCTCGCAGCTGTCGGGGGGCGAGGCGCAGCGCGTCAAGCTCGCCTCCGAGCTGAGCCGGCCGCAGCGGCAGCGGACCCTCTACATCCTCGACGAGCCGACGACCGGCCTGCACCTCGACGACGTCGGTTTCCTGGTCGAGCTGCTGCAGCGGCTCGTCGACCGCGGCAACACGGTGCTGGTGGTCGAGCACTGCATCGAGCTGATCGCCGCCGCCGACTGGGTGATCGACATCGGCCCGGAGGCCGGGGCCGGCGGCGGAGAACTCGTCGCCGCGGGGACGCCGGAGCAGGTGGCCGCGGCGGAGGGTTCCTGGACGGGCCGCTTCCTGCGCACCCATCTCGATGCCCACGAAACCCACGGAGACTGGACATGAGTGAATCCCCGCGCGGCGCCGCCGAGGCCGTGGCCTTCATGCGGGACAGCGGTCTCGACGGCTGGCTGGTGTACGACTTCCGCGGCAGCAACCCGGTGATGCGGCAGCTGCTTCCCGGCTGGTCCGGCATGACCCGCAGGGGCTTTCTCCTCATCCCCGCCGCAGGGGGCGAGCCGGTGCTGCTCGTCAGCGCCATCGAGGCATCCCGCTGCGCCGGCATCGCCGGGGTGTCCGCGGTCTCCTACTCGTCGCGGCAGGACCTGGTCCGCAGACTCGGGGAGCTGCTGGCCGGGTGCAGGCGCGTGGCCATGGAGTACTCCCCCGACGGACAGCTCCCCACCCTCTCCTGGGTCGACGGCGGCACCCTCGACCTGGTGAGGTCCCTCGGGGTCGAGGTGGCCGGCTCCGCGGACCTGCACCAGGCGGCGCTCAACACCTGGAGCCCGGAGGCCCTGCGCTCGCACCGCACCGCATGCGCCGCAGTCGTCGAGGTCAAGGACCGGGCATTCCAGTACATCGGCTCCGCACTCGACCAGGGGGGCAACCCGACCGAGTTCGAGGTGCAGCAGTTCATCGATCGGGAGCTCGCCGGCCGGGGGCTCGAGACCGACCACCCGGGGATCGTCGCCGTCAACGCCCACAGCGGCGACCCCCACTACGCCCCGCAGCCGCAGGGGTCGCAGCCGATCCGGCGCGGCGACTGGGTGCTGATCGACCTGTGGGCGCGGCTTCCGGGGGAGCGGAACGTCTTCGGGGACATCACCTGGGTGGCCTTCGCCGGCAGGGAACCGGGCCCGCGGCGGCGCGAGGTGTTTGACATTGTCCGCGCCGCCCTGGATTGTGTACTGTCACGGCTGCGCGAGGCGCACGCCGGGGGCCGCGTCCTGCAGGGCTGGGAGCTGGACCGCGCCGCCCGCCAATGCATCGATGAGGCGGGGTACGGTGCCTTCTTCCCGCACCGGACCGGACACAGCCTCGGGCCGGGACCGGCCGTTCATGGCCTCGGCGTCAACCTCGACGACCACGAGTCGCGCGACACCCGCCGCGTCCTGCCGGGAGCCGGCTTCACCGTCGAGCCGGGGATCTACCTGCCCGACTTCGGGGTGCGGCTCGAGGTCGACGTGTACATCGACCCGGAGACGGGACCCGAAGTGACGACGCCGCTGCAGGACGCCATCACCCTGATCTGACCACAGCGGAAGAGACAAACCGGATGGGCAACGCCTTCTACGTAACGACTCCCATCTACTACACCACCGGCGACCCCCACATCGGCCACGCGTACACGACCGTGGTGGCCGACTTCCTCGCCCGCTTCAACCGGCTCGACGGGAAGGACACCTTCTCACTGACCGGAACCGACGAGCACGGCGAGCGCATCTACGAGTCGGCGCGGGAGGCCGGAGTCGACACCCAGACCTGGGTCGACGGCCTCAGCGAGAAGTTCCACCGCGCCTGGGCCGCTCTCGAAATCGGCAACGACGACTTCATCCGCACCACCGAAGAGCGGCACAAGAAGGTCGTCGCCGAGGTCTTGCGGAGGGTGCACGACAACGGCGACATCTACTTCGGGGAGTACGGGGGGCTGTACTGCGTCGGCTGCGAGCGCTACCTCACCGAGAAGGAGCTCGTCGGCGGCAAATGCCCCGACCACGACCTCGTGCCCGAGGAGCGGCGCGAGGGAAACTACTTCTTCCGCATGGACAAGTACCGTCCCTGGCTGCGCGGCTACATCGAGGAGCGCCCGGACTTCATCCGCCCCGCCGGGTACCGCAACGAGGTGCTGGCGCTGCTGCGCGAACCCCTCGGGGACCTGTCGATCTCACGCCCCCGGGAGCGCGTGCCCTGGGGCATTCCGCTGCCTTGGGACGACGGGCACGTCACCTACGTCTGGTTCGACGCCCTCCTCAACTACCTCTCCGCCCTCGGCTACCCGGACGGCGGCCGCTACGCCGCCTACTGGCCGGCCGCCACCCACCTGATCGGCAAGGACATCCTCAAGCCGCACGCCCTGTTCTGGCCGACCATGCTCAGGGCCGCGGGAATCCCCCTGTACCGGCACCTCAACGTCGGCGGCTTCCTGATGGGCCCGGACGGCCGCAAGATGAGCAAG
>JAPOZF010000733.1 GCA_026706165.1 Gemmatimonadota bacterium | reverse complement strand
ACTGTTACCGACCCGGAACCGGTATCGACATTGAGCGCATCGACGTCGGTGAGGAGTTCCAGCTCGACCGACCCGGAGCCGGTGTCAACCGCAATGTCGGGGGACGCAACCCCCTTCAGTATAACCCCCCCGGACCCGGTGTCGACGATCAAACGCCGGGCATGCACTGCGCGGGCGCTCACGCCCCCCGATCCGGTGTCGAGTTCGACCTCGCCGCTTCCGGTCAGGTTTTCCACGTCGATGCTTCCCGACCCGGTATCGACGCTCAAGTTTCCGCCCATGCCGCTAACCCGCACCTTCCCGGCACCTGTGTCGATCGCAAGGGTGCCTGACATGGCGGTGGCAGTCACCGATCCTGCTCCCGTGTCGAGGTCCAGGCGGCCGTCGACCCCGCGCGCCTCAATGGCCCCTGCGCCGAGATACACCGCGGCGCGCTGCCCGGCAGGCACCTCGATCGCAAGGTCCGCCCAAGCCTCGATCCCATCTCCCGAATCCCGAATGGTGACGCGGTCTCCGCCCCAACCGAGCAAAGCCAAAAGGGCGGAACCCCCGTCGGGAAAGGTTCCGTCGTCGGCTACTATCAGGTTTTTGCGGGAGCCCCCGAACTCCGAATAGACGATCTCGTCCCCTGGATAAACGACCCCCAGCGTCTGTCGGCCGCGAACCTCGCCGGTTTCGACGCGCAGTCGTCCGGCCTCTTTGCCGCCGCGACTGACGCGCACCACGACATCGGCGCCCTCTCCGCGCACGATTTCGGCGCGGCCGGCCAGGTTGTAGGCAGCGACCTCCGATCCGCGGACGCGCTCGACTTCCTGCGCCGGCAGTACTCGCGGCGGCGCGAGCGCCAGCACGCCCAGCATCATCCACAACCTCCACTTTTTGGTAGTCATCGTTTCCTCCTTTTGCGCTCGGCAGCCTGGACTCACTCGTAACGCAGACTGTCGGCCGGCGACCTCAGCGCCGCTCCGGCCGATTGCAAAGCGACCAGCAGCAGGGTCAGTGTCATGACAACACCTGTGGCCAGAACAAAAACCCACGGAGCCAGGTCGATTCGGTAGGCGAAACCCTCGAGCCAGCTCTGCAACGCCAGGTAACTCAGCGGCCAGCTCACCGCGCTAGCCAGGCAGAGGAGGGCGGTCGATTCGGCCGCCATCAACTTCACGACCTGCGCCGCCGTAGCCCCCAGCACCTTGCGGATACCGATCTCCCTGGTGCGCCGCGCAACCGCCATCGTCACCTGCCCCAACAGACCCATACAGGTGATGGCGACCACGAATGCCGCGGAAAGACCGACGATTCTCGTCCAGCGCTTCTCTTCCCTGTACTGCGCTTCGAGGTTTGCGTCGAGGAAAGACCATTCGAACGGATCGCCGGGAACCACGCTGCTCCAGGCTTCCTCGAGTTCGCCCAGCACCTGCTTTTCCGCCCCGGACCGGATGCGCACGAACACATGGTACAACCCGTGATAGGCAGGGTTCTGGGTCAGGACCAGGGGTTGAATTCCCCGGTGCAGCGGGTCGAAATGGAAGTCTTTCACAACGCCGATCACGGTCGGTTGCGGGGCGTCGTTGACTTTCGAGACCGGCAGGGTGCGGCCCAGGGGATCGGACCATCCCAGGAGGTTCGCCAAGTGTTCATTGATGATGGCCGATCCCTCGGCGTCCGCTGCGCGCTCCGCGTCGAAGTTTCTTCCCGCCACCAGTTCCATCCCGAGCGTGGGCAGGTAGCCCGGGTCCACGTGGACGACTCTGACATGTTGCGCCGTACCTCCATCTGGGTTGTCCAGCCCGATCGATTGGCTGCCGCTGGTGAAAGAGCGGTCGCTCGCCCCCGTGCTCACCACGGAGCTCAGTCCGTTGGCGGCGACCTGGAAACGCATTGCCACCTCTTCGCCCGGCGCCGGCACGACGACTATCTGCTCGCGGTCGAAACCCAGTTCCCTGGTGCGCAGGAAATCCCACTGACGCGTAACCATTACCGCGCTGGCAATCAGCCCTACAGCCAGGCCGTACTGGAGCACCAGCATGCCCTGCAGGAAACGCCGGGGCCGCGACCTGCCCTGTTGTCCCTTCAGTACCGCTACAGCTTGAGGTCGGGACAGCACCATCGCCGGATAGCACCCGGCGGCAGCGCCGGTCGCCAGGAGCATCCCGAGCAGGAACGCGGGTCCGCGCCAGCCTTCCAGTTGAGAAATCGACAGTGGCTTCTCGGCCAGGGCTGCGAAGGCAGGCGACACCATGCCTGTCACAGCCATTCCGGAAACAGCCGCCCCGAATACCAGTACCAGCGCTTCGCCCCAGAACTGTTGTATCAATTGCTTCCGCTGCCCTCCCAGCACCTTGCGGATACCGACTTCCAGCGCACGATGGACCGAGCCGCCGATGGACAGGGTGATGAAATTGATGCACGCCACCAGCAGCACCAGCACCCCCATTCCCGACAGCAAATAGGCATGGGTCGAGCTTTCCACCGCGACATAGCGGCTGACGACACTGAGGTCGAAGTGCATCTTCCCAAGGGGCTGCAAGTGAATGGTATACTTCCCCAGACGCTCCTCGGTGAAGTGGGCGCTCAATTGTCTCAGTCCCTCCTCCAGGACCTCGGGGGGTACAGAGGAGGGGATTCCGCTTTGAATGAGCGCGAGAAGCTGTGTCCGAATCAGCTCGGTCAATGCATTCTCGACGCGATGGATATCGGTTCCTTCCTCCAATTCCACGAAAATCGAGGTCTCTCCAACGGGGTTGCGGTCGAGGAAAAAATCCGACCGGTGTTCATAGGAGAGGAGATATTCGAAGCGCAGACTCGAGGCCGGCGGCACATCCTCGACGACTCCGGTGACGACATGGTCTCTTCCCAGCACGGTGATGGTTCGGCCGATGACGCCGGCGAGTCCTGCTCCATGCTCGCCGAAAAGCCGCGCCGCCGCCGACCTGCCGATCACGACCGCATCCCGACCCTCCAGGGCTGTTCCTGGATCCCCGTGCAAGAGCGGAAAGCTGAAAACTTCGAGAAAGTCCGGGCTGACGAGACCGATCTTTTCATCCAGCACCGAATCACTCCAGCGCACGCGGGCCGTGGAGCGAAGAAACGCCGCCACCCTGCTCACACCCGCTGCGTTTTCGGAGATCGCGCGGGTCATGGCACCAGGAAGCAGCGTGTCGGTTCTCTTTTCGCTCCCGTCCTTGAGCAGAAGCCTGTAGATCCGTTCACCCTTCTCGTGGAAGGCGTCGTGGCGCAACTCGTGATCGACGTACAGGTAGATCAGCGTGCAGCAGGCGATTCCTATGCTCAGTCCGAACAGGTTGATGAAACTGTAGCTCTTGTGCCGCAGCAGAGTTCGAAGGGCAACGAGCAGGTTTATTCGCAGCATCCTCAATCTCCTTCGCCTTGCCTGATGGTTGGGCTGCTCCAGCTAGTCGTTGCCAGGCTGCACAATCGCTTCCTGGGGAGAGACCTTGCCGTCCAACAGATGCACCACCCGGCTGCCGTAGCCGGCGTTCTTCTCCGAGTGCGTCACCTGCACGATCGTCGTGCCCTCGTCGTTCAGCTCCCGCAGCATGGCCATCACCTCTTCCCCCTGCCCGGAGTTGAGGTTGCCCGTGGGCTCGTCGGCCAGGATCAGCGCCGGCCGGCCGATCAGGGCGCGGGCGACGCCGACGCGCTGCTGCTCGCCGCCGGAGAGCTGGTGCGGGA
>JAPOZF010000582.1 GCA_026706165.1 Gemmatimonadota bacterium | reverse complement strand
TGGGCGTGACAAGAACAGGCGGGCCAGCCTCTGGCGACTGCTCCACACGAAGGCAACGAAGATCAGCAGGAGCGAGCCACCGACAAGCACGACAGTGGCACGGATGAGCACCGGCGACATCGCGCCGGCGAGCACGCCGACGAAGAAGGTGAGGAACACATAGCTCCCGATGAACAGGATGGCCCATCGATGGTAGGCCCGCGCATCCTCGTTGGAGATCGCGACGGGGCGGATGCTCTCCGACTTGGGGGCCAGTATCGTGCGAGAAACGACCGCGAGGACTCGGAACTGCACGATGGCACCGATCAGGTTGCCGAGGGTCAGAGAGAACGCCGTGCTGGCGTCGAGGATCAGGTGCTGCGTGACCCGGGCGAGCCCCCAGAAGAGCAGCACCCCCACCAGGTCGAAGAGCAGCCGGAACGCCGCGTAGCCGAAGACCACGTACCACCGGCTGGACCGCTGATCTCTGAAAGAGAGACTGAGGGAGTTGAGCTTGCGGCACAGAAGTCTCTCGCCGACATAACCGACCGCGAGAACCGCGAGGAGCGCCGCGAACCAGTTCCCTTCCCCGGCATCGAGGGCCTGCAGCAGCGACGTACCGACCGCGGCGCCCCAATCGGGCAGTTGATCGACGAGAGCCTCGAATTCCTGAGCAAAATCGAGCAGGTGAGTTGCGTTGTCCTCGCTCACGGGTATCACCTCCCTCAGAAGTGGCCGCGCCCGCCGGCCGGGCGATCCATGCTCCTGGTGAGGAGTCTGTGCATCCGCCAGTCGTCCCGAAATCGCCGGATCGCGAGGACGACCAGGATGCCGAGGGCTGAAAGAGCGGGCCAGATCATCTCCGGTCACCTATTGCTTCGCGGTCGGGGCGGCCTCCGGGCAGCGGAACGGCGGCGGGTTGCCAGCATGACCCACCGCCGCCCCTGGACCGCCGACCCGACAGAGGATGAAGGTCGCCGGCCATGCTCTACATCATGGCCAGGACGACGAGACACAGGCCCATGATGAAGACGAAGACGCCGATGATCGCCAGCACTGCGCGCAGAGACGGTGGCTCCTCGGGCGGAGGCCTCACCGCGCGCCCTAGAACCGATACAGCGCCCCCAGCCGGAAGCCGAGGGACGCGAGATTGCCGAACGCGGTCACATCCACGTCGCCATAGTCGGCGTACTCGACCTGCCCGAAGAGCGTCACCCGCTCCGACGCCGGGATCTCCACGCCGGCCACCAGCTTGTAGCCGAGCGCCGTATCCGACTCGGAATCGGAGAACGCCACGTCCACCTCGTCGGTGACGACCGTTCCCCGCTGCGAGGCCTCGACACGCGCCCAGCTGAGACCGCCGCCGGCATACGCCGTCACCCTGGCGGTGAGGTCGGCCGCGACGAGCGCCAGCGCGTCCAGCGTCCAGTCGATGCCGCCCTTCGCGCGCAGCGCCTCCTCGCTCCCCGCGGCCGAGCGCGACAGCGCCTCCCCGAACTCCGCGCCCTCGAGGAGCGCGCCGACCTGGGCCTTGAGGGAGACCCCCTCTGCCACCGGGACGGTGTACCGGGCGACCACGCCGGCGCCCAGGCCGCGCTCGTCCTTGGGCCCGGACTCCCAGGTGGTCGCGCCGACGATGCCGCCCACGGACAGCCCCTCGGCGTGGGCCGCCCCGATCGAGAGGGCGACGGCGGCGCAGATGGTGAGTGGTAGATTGCGCATGGCATCCTTCTCCAGCGGCTGGCCGCTGATCAGCGTGGCGTGTCCGCTCTCCCCAAGCACTCCGCCAACAGGCGATAGAGCCTTGGGTGTCCGTCCGGCTCCTCGGGATTCGCGCTGATCTCGACTCGGAAGCCCCTGCCTGTGCTGCTCGTCATGTGGATGCGCTGTCCGGGAGCGTCATACCATACGTAGACCTCGTCGAGTGTGGTGGCCTTGCCGCGCTGGTTTCGGCGCTCGATCGTCATGGAGGTGCTTCCTCGCTCTAGTCGAAAGGCAGCGCCCGCCTACGCACGCGCATCGATGAACGTCACGAGGTCCCGCAGCGTCTTGAACTGGAGGCAGTCCTCCTGGACCAGCTCGAGGCCGAACGCCTCATTGACCAGCTTGAAGAACGCGACCGCCTCGAGAGAGGAAACCCCGGCATCGCTGAAGGGGCGATCGAAGTCCGGGTCGTGGTCCAGGGTGAGGTTATCGGCGATGAGTGTCCGCAAGCGCGATTCCGTCGATGACATGCTCTGAGCCTCCTCTGCTCGCGGCTTGACAGGCTCCGACCGTCGATGTACTTGAACGGACAGCAGCGGCGTGGCCAGCCAAAGCTCGCATCATCCAAACAAGCGCCCTTGGGACCCACTCCCGAGGGCGTTCGCGTTCTAGCAGACTTCGAGCTGTGTCGCTAGGGTCGCACGACCCTTGGCCGCGAGCACACCACCGCGGCGCCCCTCAAGGTGGGCGCGGCCCAGCCCTCAAGCTAGAAGGGCCAATCAAGCTGAGCCGCGCCCTGCGCACGATCTCTAGTCTAGCCTCGACCGATCGCGCGCCCGCGGAGCTTGTCACGCGGCTCCAGGGCGCGCAAGGTGGGCGTGTGAAGTACGTCGTCGACCTTCGGGGCCCTGCCACAGGAGGTCCTATGCGACCCAAGCCGCCGCCTGAGGAGCCGGAGCCCCGATCCGCCGCCGCTGGACGAGGAACCGCTGATCCCGAGGCCAGGGCCCAAGCTGTACGGCACTTCGTGAAGAGCGACCCACGAGTTCCGCCGTCCGCCTTATCCCACAGAACCGAGACGGCGGAGGCGGGCCGGGGACCGCCCAAGGCCCCGGCCCGCCACGTTGCTTCTCACGTCAGCGGGTAGTTTCGACCAAAGCCCGAATGAAGCCGCCGCAGGCTTCCCAACATGCCCGCTCATTGATCTGCATTGCTTCCTTGATGCTGTTGCGGGTGGCCAAGCAGCAGGCAACGCAGTTCTCATGCAATTCCTGTTCCGCAGCCTCGCGAGGCGCATGAGCGGACACGGCTGACGCGCTGGCCGCCAACATGGCCAGCGCCACAATGATCTTCTTCATCTTCTCTCTCCCTGGTCCTGGACTAACTGTCTACCATCATTTTGGCCGCCACATCCAAGGGCCGCTCGATCGGGCAGCGCAGGATCGTTAGTTTTTCCAGAGCGTCATGTTTGGCCTCCTCATCATTCTCGAAGACCTCTGGGCTAACAATGACCGAGTGGGTAAAGGAAGACCCGTCTGCGTTGCTGCTGGTGCGCACCAACGCCCATGTCCAACCATACACTGTCTCGTCCTCTCCACCCGGCCTTCGGTACAGCCGCGCGCCGGCTAACAGTTGTATTGCGTAGTCCCACTTGATTTCTGCGTCAGGCATCGAGTCTTCCCTTGGTAGGTCAATCAGAAGTGGGGCGGCCCTGTGCCGCTGGCTAATCGGTAGGAATCCGAACGCCGATTTTCACCGACACTTCCTCGCTGCCGTCGGGCGTGCGTTCGACCTTTACTCCCACGGTCGGACGGACCGGCACCCCGCCCACATTAGCCGCCACGTCAGGCGAATGAGCAACATAGTGTCCGGATGAATCCTTCTCCACCTCGACTTTCAAGTTGCCGAGTTCGATGGTCGTGGGGTCCGCCATCTTGCTTTCCCTCCTATCAGTGTTGGGTATGGCCCCGCCCGCGCGCGGACGGGCGGGGCCAGGGCGGCGTCATCGAAGCC
>JAPOZF010000417.1 GCA_026706165.1 Gemmatimonadota bacterium | reverse complement strand
CGCCAACCTGTCGGCCGTTCTCTACGGCCTTAGCACAGGAGACGAGGCTCAGCAGGCATCCCTGGCCCGGCTCCTGTCGCGGATACGCCAGCTTCCCGACGAGCCGTACGAGGATTTCAGCTTCACCACGACCGATCTCGGGGACGTGATCTTCGGACTCCGCGAGAGAACGGGCTACACCGTGGACGCCCGGGTATTGTCCGATGGAACACTGAGGACGCTTGCTATCCTGACAGCCCTCGAGACCGTCCAGGAGCGCTCCCGCGTCATCGTGGAGGAGTTCGACAACGGACTCCACCCGAGCCGGGTAGAGGTACTGACGGCCGCCATAGGTGAGGCCACTAAGCAACGCCGGTTGAAAGTCCTGGTTACCACGCACAATCCCGCTACCATGAACAGCCTGACAGACGAGCAGACGAAGGGAGTCGTTCTGTGCACCTGGAGCCAGACGAAGGAATCCGCCGATCTCGTCGAGTTGGGTGAGCTTCCCCGTTCCGACGAGCTTCTGGAGCGCGGACAGCTGGGGGATCTCGTCTCGCGTCGCGTCGTCGAGCAGTACCTCGCACCGGAGTTCGAGGAACACCAACGGGAGAAGGTACTCAAGTGGGTTGAGGCTCTGGAATGAACCCGCTGCCGGTCTACCTGATCGATACCAGCTACTTGCTGGAGCTGTTCGCCGTTCCGGGGAATTCGACGGAGAAAGCAGTTGCGGAGGTAAGGAAGCGCATCTCCGATGCTGCCAGGAACCGCGCCAGGCTGTACGTCGCTGTGCCCTCTATATACCAGTTGGCGAGTCACATTTCCGATGTGGCTAACGGCAATCTACGGGTCTCTTTGGCGGAGAAAGTGAGAGATAGTGTTCTGTCCAGCCTCGACGAAGGCATGCCATGGACCGTCTTGCCTTCGCGGGAGGCTCGCTGGCTCAGGGATGCAGTAACACGGTTTGCCGACACTCACGTCCGCGAAGGCATTGACCTGACCGACGGTACACTGATCGACGAAGCCCTAAGGCTGAAGCAGACAACCTACCGAGGACCAGCGTGGCGGGTGCACATCTGGACCAAGGACAGGAAACTGAAGGCCAGAGAACCTGACAGTGAACCAGACGCCTTCCTTGGATGATCCCGTGCCCAGTTCTCGATTGGTGAAGTCGCCCCCTGCTGAAGGCTGGAAGCCGGCGTGGAAGGCGCTGGAAAGCCCACCATGCTGAGACGAATCCATATCCGGGGGTTCAAGTCTCTGGACGTCGAAGTAACCCTCTCCCCCCTCGTCGTCCTCGTCGGTCCGAACGCCGCAGGCAAGAGCAATCTGCTGGATGCTCTGCAGCTCCTCTCCAAGCTGGGGACGAGCCGTACCCTGAAGGAAGCTTTCGATCCACCCTATCGCGGCACGCCCCTCGAATCCTTCACCATCGGAAACAAGGGAATCAAGGGCCTGCTGGGGCGGAACAGGCTTTCCTTCTCGATCGAGGCCGACCTGAGCCTGTCGGACTCGGTGGTCGATGCTGTCAACCGACAGATCCGGGAGATGCGCCGTCACGTCCGGGCCCCCGCCCAAATCCGCGAACGCGACCTGCGCTACCGCATCGAAGTGGAGATGCTGCCCAGATCCGGCATTCTGCGGGTGGCGGACGAATACCTGGCCGCCTTAAACCGCAAAGGCGAGCCTACCGGAAAGCGCAAGCCTTTCTTTGAGCGGCAGGGGGAGAAGATCCAGCTTCGCCGCGAAGGCCAGGCGCATCCGACCTATTACGAGCGGTACCTTGATCACAGCATCCTCTCCATGCCGCATTATCCGCAGCACTACCCTCATTTGGTGGCGGCTCGTCGGGAATTGGAGAGCTGGCAGTTCTTCTACTTCGAGCCGCGCGAACGGATGCGCGCCGCCAATCCGGTCAGGGAAGTTCGCCATATCGGCTTGATGGGCGAAGAACTGGCCGCCTTCCTCAATACCATGAAGGCCACCGATGCCCGGCGGTTCAGGGGGGTCGAGAAGGCCCTGCATGCCCTGATGCCCAACATCGATGGAATCGAGGTGGAGGTCAGCGATGTAGGCGAGGTCGAGCTCCGCCTCAAGGAAGGAGGTGTGGCCATACCTGCCCGCGTCCTCTCGGAGGGCACTCTCAGGATGCTTGGTCTCCTGGCGCTTTCAGGAGTGGACCAAGGGCCAGCGCTTGTCGGGTTCGAGGAGCCGGAGAACGGAGTCCATCCCCGGCGAATCGAGTTGATCGCGGAGTTGCTGAGGACCCAGGAGAGCCTGAACCAGACCCAGCACATCATTACCACCCACTCCCCGATCCTGCCCGATCTGCTGGAGGACGAGTCGCTGTTCGCCGTTCGCCGGCTGAACGGCCAGACTCACATTGATCCGTTTTCGACCTGGGGTCCCCTGAAGCGGAGAAAGGACATCCGTCAGGCATTCTCGGACGAGGAAGAAGGTTTGCCAGTTTCAGCGCGGATACTGAGGGGCGACTTCGATGCGTGATGCGCAGCGGGAACAGAGTACAACTGATTTGACTCGGCGTGGCTATCGTCCGCTTGAAGAAGGATACCAGCCCGTAAAGCGTGCCGCATCGTCTCAGGGCGGACAACCCGCTCAAGAACGGCCTCGACCACCCAAGGGAGGAACTGGTCAAACACGACCAGCGAACAATCGCTGACAGTCATGTCCCCCGAATCCAAACGTCTCATCGAAGTCGCCTTCCCTCTGAAGCAGGTTTCCCTTGACTCCGTGCACGAGAAGAACGTGCGCCACGGCCATATCTCCACCCTCCACATTTGGCCCGCTCGCAGGCCGCTGGCCGCCTGCCGGGCGGCACTGATCGCGACGCTCCTGCCGGATCCAGGCAACCCCGAGGAGCGCAAGGCGGTCCTGGAACGGATGGCTGGCCGCATCATCCGGAGGCCCGAGCGCAAGCGAGTGAACGGCCGCGTGGTCGAACGCGAGAAAGAGGAAACGGACGGCGGCATCCTTCACTGGGGGCGGGAGAAGGGCCCGGACCTCGAATGGTTCCGCGACGAGATCCGCAAGGCCTACGGCGGCAGGGCGCCCAAGGTCCTCGACCCCTTCGCGGGCGGCGGGGCGATTCCGCTCGAAGCGATGCGCCTCGGGTGCGAAGCGACCGCCATCGACATCAACCCGGTGGCCTGGTTCATCCTCAAGTGCACGCTCGAGTACCCGCAGAAGCTTGCCGGCCAGACCCGACCGCTGCCGCAGTTTGCCTTTCAGGACCGGGAGTTCATGGCCGCCTTCCTGAAGGCCAAGGGTTTCAGGGGCGCCCGGCTGCGGAGTCTGCTTGATCGCCTCGGACACGGCGACCGCCTCGACGTCCAGCTCGACGCTCTGCCCGGGGGCGACCCAATCATCGAAGCGGACCTCGCCTGGCACGTGCGCGCCTGGGGCCGGTGGGTGCTGGCCATGGCGCGAAGGGAACTGGCTTCGAGCTACCCCACCTATGCCGAGTTTGAGCCCCTGAAGCGGGGGAGCGACTTCGAGCCCAGGCCGATGCGGCTGCTGGAGGTTGACCAAGAGGGCGTTCCCCGAGTCGACCCACTTAACGCCGAGTTCGACGAGGGCTACCTCAACGACCCCCACAACCCTCGGTGGGTCGCCAAGCCGGCGGTGGCCTATCTCTGGGCGCGCACCGTGGCCTGCAAGCAGTGTCGGGCGGAGTTGCCCCTGCTCAAGACCCGCTGGCTATGCAAGT
>JAPOZF010000751.1 GCA_026706165.1 Gemmatimonadota bacterium | reverse complement strand
GGCGAAAGTCAACGGCCAGATCGTGCCGCTGGGAACCGAGCTCCACAGCGGCGACTCGGTCCAGATCATCAGCTCCCAGCACCAGCACCCGACCAGCAGCTGGCTCGACATGGTCAAGACCGGCAAAGCCCGCCACTGGATCGGCCGCTGGCTGCGCGAGGAGCAGTTCTCCCACGGGGTTCGCCTCGGGCAGGAGATCCTCGAGCGCGAGCTGAAGAAGTACCGCCACTCGGTGCGCAGCGAGTCGCTCGACGAGCTCGCCGAAGAGCTGGGGCTGGCCGGCAGCGAGCACCTCTACGCCGCGGTCGGCAGCGGCGAGCTGTCGGTGAGCGGCGTCGTCAACCGCCTGGTGCCGAAGCGGCCGAAGCGGCGCATCCGCCCGCTGTTCCGCGACCTGCGCGGGATCCGCATCCAGGGCCTCGACAACATGATGATCCACTTCGGCAAATGCTGCTCCCCGATACCGGGGGACCGCATCGTCGGCATGATAACCAGGGGGCGGGGAATCACCGTGCACCGCACCGACTGCCCCAACATGGGCGACATAGCCGAGGATCCGGACCGCGTCACCGTGATGGAGTGGGACGTCGACGAAGAGCAGTCGTTCTCCGTGCAGCTGCGCATCGCCGGAACCGACCGCACCTACCTGCTGACCGAGATAACCCGGGTGATCAGCGAAGCCGGCGCCAACATCTGCAGCGCCGAAAGCCATACCCGGCTGCACCGGGTCGAGGGGAAGTTCGAGGTCGACGTCACCGACGCGCGCCAGCTGCAGGCGATGATCAAGGGGCTGTCCAAGCTCGAGGGAGTCAACGAGGTGACGCGCGTCGACGACCCGGACCCGACCCCGGCCTGAGGGCGCCGGTTGCGGGACATCGCAACATGCCTTCGGGCGCTGCAGCCCAAAACCGGACCATGCCGGCATCAGGGCCAACAATGACCAACGCGATCCCGCCTACCAGTTGCCCCCCGGGCGATTGATTTCCATATTTGTTGGCAGCAACCGCAGATCGCCGACCCCGTTGTGGGCGGCAGACCCTATGGCCACCATTCGGTGGCCATAGCCATTTCAGGGGGTAGATGAAAGTCTGCTTTGTCGACGAGGCAGGGGATCTCGGAGTACTCGCCAATCCACCGCTACCAAACGACCAGCCCGTTCTGGTCATTGGCGGTCTCTTTGTTGAAACCGCAAACCTCCACAACCTCACACACGACTTCCTGAACCTTAAACAGCGGTTTTTCCCCGGCCTTCCCTATCCATCCGCCAGACCTCTGGATCGCATACTGCCTGAGATCAAAGGGGCCGACGTCCGCCGCAACGCAACACAAGGAACCGGGCGGCAGCAGCGGCACGCCATTGGCTTCCTCGACCGAATCCTCGGACTACTGCAACGGTACGATGCAAAGCTCGTTGCACGCATTTGGGTGAAGGGCGTTGGACTGCCTTTCGATGCCACGCCTGTCTACACCTCCTCGATTCAAGGAATCTGCACCTATTTCGATCACTATCTAACCCAGAACAGTGACACGGGCATCTGCATAGCTGACAGCCGGAATAAATTCAAGAATGTCAACGTCTCCCACTCCATCTTTACGCAAAAGTTCAGCCTTGCAGCCCAGAACTACCAACGGATCGCTGAGCTGCCGATCTTCGGGCACAGTGACAACCACGCCGGCCTTCAAGTCTGTGACATCGTCTGCTCTGCACTGCTCTACCCCATCGCCTGCTTTGCGTATTGCGCGGGTTACGTGAACAACGTCCATGTACAGCCCGGTGCCGCAAGGCTCAAGCAGCGTTACGGCCAGCACCTGAAGGACCTCCAATACCGCTACCAGGATAAGGTGACCAACCGATACCAAGGCGGACTCGTGGTCTCGGACGCCATCCTGCAACGGAATGGCTCGGTGATGTTTCCCTGAAATCAGGATCAACAGGCCAACACCCCGGGCCAATTTCCGCCTTCCCTTCATCCACCCTTCACGCGAACCGTGCCACCCGATCCGTTCCTTCCCCACATCCGCCGCATGGAGGGGTACGTTCCCGGCGAGCAGCCCGGAGACGGGGAGTTCCTCAAGCTCAACACCAACGAAAACCCCTATCCCCCTTCCGACCGGGTGGTCGCGGCGCTGCGGGCGGCATGCGGCGGCAACCTGCTGCGCTATCCCGACCCCGACGCCGTCGCGGTGCTCGCAAAGCTGTCGGAAAGGTTCGGGGTGCCGGCCGGACAGATCGTCATGGGGAACGGCTCGGACGAGCTGCTCAACGCCGCCCTGCGCTGCTTCGTCGGCTCTGGACAGCCGGTGGCGATCCCCTTCCCCACTTATCCCTACTACCAGAAGCTGATCGACCTGCAGGATGCCGCCGCGGTCCGCTGCGACCTCGACGACGACTTCGCGATCCCCGCCGGCTTCCCCCCGGAAGAAGCGCGTCTGACCCTGCTGGCCAACCCCAACTCCCCCACCGGCACCGCGGTCGGGGCCGACGCGGTCGCGGAGATGGCCGAACGCACCCGGGGCGTGCTGCTGGTCGACGAGGCGTACGTCGACTTCTCCGACGGGGGCTGCATCGGCCTCGTCGAGCGCTTCCCCAACCTGCTGGTGACGCGCACGATGTCGAAGTCGTTCTCGCTGGCCGCCCTGCGCATCGGTTTCGCCTTCGGCTCCCCCGACCTTATCGCCGGGATGCGCAAGGTCCTCGACCACTACAACATGAACTCCCTGTCGCAGGCGGCTGCGGCCGCGGCTCTCGACGACATCGAGGGAATGCGGGCCAATGCCGCCCGCGTCAGGAGAACGCGGCAGCGGCTGACCGAAGCGCTGCGCGGTCTCGGGTTCCGGGTGTGGGACTCGGAGGCGAACTTCGTGCTCGCGCGCATCGGGTCGCCCCCGGCCGAGGAGCTGTACCTCGGACTCAAGGAGCGCCGCATCCTGGTGCGCTGGTTCAGCGAGCCCCGCCTGCGGGACTGCCTGAGGATCTCCGTCGGCACCGACGGGGAAACCGACCGGCTGCTGGGAGAGCTGGAAGAGTTGCTGTAGAGGGGCCCGACGGGAAACCGTTTCCGCCCCAACTATCCTTTTGTGCAACTGTCCACAGTTGCACTATATTCCCGTCTCTGACCACCGTTTTTCGGCTTTCCCGAAACCACTCTGCCCTGGGCGGCTTTCGATTGTGACTACATCCGGCATTTGCTTGACCTACCCGCTGGGAGTGCTGTCCGAAACCAACCCTCCGAGAAACCATCATGGGCGCAACCTACGTTGACGTAACGATCCGAAACCCCGGAGACCGGCAACGCAGCTGGACCGGCCAATTTTTGGTCGATACCGGGGGGTTCGACTCATCGGTCCCGAGGGAACACCTCGAAGCGATCGGGCTCGAGCCGGGGGGGCGCAGGGAAAACATGCTCACGGACGGAAGGGCCACCCTCCTGGACAAATCCATTTTGAGATCGAGTTCGAGGGGGAAGTCCTCGGCGGGACCGTCGTGTTTGGGGAGGAAGGAGCGGAACCGCTGCTCGGGGTTACCGCCCTGGAGTCCGGCGGGTTCGAGGTCGACCCCCGCAGTGGGGAGTTGAAGCGGTTGCCGGCAGTTCTGTTGAAGGCCGGCACAACGAAAGGCACGCCGGGGGAGAAATCGGACTAAATCAGTTTGGGACCCGGATGGAATGAGACAAATCCGCGGAACTTGGGGAAAGACTGACAAAGAG
>JAPOZF010000019.1 GCA_026706165.1 Gemmatimonadota bacterium | reverse complement strand
GTTGGTGACCGCTATGACGCGGCCGCTTTCCAGGCCGAGGACGTCGGTCACCTGCCCCCAGAACCCGGCGTCGGCCGGCTCGCTCCAGGTCTGGCCGCCGTCTTCCGAGCGCGAGGTGTGTACGTTGACCCCCACGTCCCGCTTCAGGTCGTGGGTCCAGTAGGCGGCCAGCAGCCGGTCTCCCGGAAGCCCCGCCAGGCGCAGGTCGAAGAAGTAGAGGCCGCCCTTTCCCGGCCCCTGGATGCGGCGCCACGGCTCCCACGAACGGCCGCCGTCCCGGGAGCGGGTGACGGCCGCGGCCCAGTCGGGAAGCAGGTCCCCGCGGCGGTCCTCCCCCCACTCGCCGGCGGCGATCATGCTGCCGTCCGACAGGGTCGCCAGGTTGCCGCCGGGGCCCATGCGCTCGAAGGGACGACTGTCCACGGGCTGCAGCGGCGACCAGGTATCCCCCCCGTCCCGGGAGCGGGCCATCAGCTGTCCGTCCCCCTTTCCGGAAGGGTAGCGGACGCAGGCGACCACCTCCCCGTCGGGGGCGATCCCGAACCCTCCGGGCAGCCGCACCCCCTCGCCGGCTTCCTCAGGTTCCGGCAGCTGTCCGGCGCGGTCCCAGGTCTCCCCCCGGTCCCGCGAGCGGTGGATCACCACCTCGCCGTCGTCGCTCTCGCGCGCGCTCCCGTGCCGGCACATGCACAGCAGGGTGTCGTCGGCAAGCGCCTGGATCGACGGGAAGGCGACGTACTCGCTGGCGAGGTTGGGGCGGGGGTTGCGGTAGATCGTGTGGTGCCCGAGGACTTCGAGACGCGCCATGCTCACATGCCGCTGCGTTCGTAGTGGCCGAGGTCGGGGTCGAGGTATTCGCGGTGGAAGCTCTTCCCAATGAGGTACTTGATCTCGAGCTCGAGGTCGCGCAGCAGCACCTCCCCGAGCAGGTGCCCGTCCCTGTAGGTCAGGGTCGCTGCGAGCCGGTTCTCCCCCCGGACCGGCCACTGCTCCGGCTCGAGGCGGAACACGAACCAGTATGTCGGGCCGCTGCGGTGGCGCGGCGCGTTCATGCGGTAGGCCTGGTTGATCCTGCGGCAGATCCTGCCGGGCAGCTCGACGCCGTTGAGGTCGAAGCGGATGCGGTCGATCTCGGTGACGTTGGAGATGCCGACGCGCAGCAGCACCTCGTGGACGCGGCCGCGCTCGTGCCAGCGCGGCAGGTCGTCGCTGATGACGAAGCGCGCCCCGGCCGGCTCGTTCAGCTTCATGACCGCGGGCAGGTCCGTGGTCACCAGCCGGTTCCAGGGCCGGTCGATCTCGGTCGGCACGTAGTAGTACTTGTCCTTTGCCGCCATGATGTCGGGGTGCGGCAGCTCGCGCAGCTTCTCGTAGAACTGCCCCTCGTAGGGCCACTGCTGGAACCACTGCGCCATGTAGATCCCGTCGACCCCCTGGTCCCAGTAGTTGCAGGCCGCGGCCCTCATCATCGCGATCGGTCCGTCCCCGATGCGGTCGTTGCCGACGCGGGCGTGCAGCACCGCCAGCACCCGCGTCTTCGTGCCGGCGGCCGCCTCGAGGTACGGCGTGAAATCGAGGTTCGGGTCGAGGCGGTGGGCCCCGCCGAGCGGCTCCGGGGCGATGACGTCGACGATGCCGAGGCGGATCCACTCCTCCGGGTCGAAGCCGATGCCGGCGCAGTCCTCGAGACCGAGCGGGATCCGGACCACCAGCTCGCGGTTGTCGCCGCTGCGCTTCACCTCCTCGTGGATGCGGCCGACCCAGTCGGTCATGGTCGTCCGTCCGGCCTCGACCTCGTCGGGGTGGAAGAAGAGGGCGTCCTGGTAGTTCAGGCAGAGCTCGAAGCCGTCGACGGGATACTCGTTTACCGCCTCCTCGACGATGGCGAAGCGCTCCTCCCTCACCTCCCGGTGATTGAAGTCGAGGCCGGTGATGCCGGGCATTTCCGGGTCGAGGTCCCCCCTGCCGCCGATCTGGAGGTGGGGGTTGTCGAAGCGGAAGTTCGAGCAGCGGACCGGGCAGGACTCGGGGCCGGGGGTCTGCACCAGCAGGGTCGGGTAGATCAGGATCCCCTTCTCACGGCCGCGGTCGCAGACCAGCCGCAGAGGGTCGAAGCCGGCGTCGATCAGGCTCTTCGCGTTCTGGTGGGCGCGCTTGAAGACGAGGTGGTCCCACTTGTCGACGTTGTGCCCCCACAGCTCCCCGGCCCGGGTGTCGTGGAGCAGGGTGCGCCCCTCGGCGAGGCCGAACATCACCGCCTCGACCGAGGTCGTGGCCAGCTCGTCGATGCAGGCCTGGTACTCCTCCGGGTACATCGGCGGCTCGTACCGGTATATGTGCGGGTGCCGGCCGTCGTGGTAGTAGACGATTTTCGGTTCGGCCATGGAATCTCCCCTTACCTGTGCCAGTCGTACTCTAGCCCGAGGGTGCGGTCCGCAAGGGGCAGATCGACCCGCTCCCCGCCGCGGGCGGACGAGAGCTTGAGCCCCACCTCCACCTCGATGGCCCGGGCGACGCGGCGCCCCGAGTTCTTCGGCTCCTCCATCCTGCCCTCGATGCAGTCGATGACGTCGGCGAGGCCGAAGATCGTGCCCAGGCCCTTCACGTCCTGCTGCGGCTCCGGCCACGGCATCTCGACCGGGCGCGGGGCCCCGTCGGCCTGCCGCTTCTGGAACAGCTGCCACCGCCCGTAGGGTTCCTGGTGGAGGATCTCCCCCTCGCTTCCGGTGAGGCGGACGAATGGGGCCCCCTTGCGGAACTGCACCACCAGGCCGCTGCCGGTCGCCATCACCCCCTGACCCCGGAACTCGCCGCTGCCGGACTCGCGCGGCGGCTCGTCGCCGATGCCGGAAACCCACTCCGGGGTGGAGTCGACGAACCAGGACCAGTTCTGGTGCTGCGACAGGTTGCGGTCCGATGCCGTGTCGATGGAGAGCAGGTCCCCGATGGCGCCGTCGAGCAGCAGCTGCTTGGCCCTGCCGAAGGCCGGGTGGTTGGTCGAGATCGCCCCGCAGCAGAGCGGCACCCCGGCCCCGGCGCAGGCGGCGACCATGGCGTCGCACTGCTCGAGCCGCTCCGCCATCGGCTTCTCGGTGACGATCCCCCGGGCGCCGTTCTCGACCGCGGCCAGGGTCAGCTCCGGCCGCATCCTGGTGTTCGTCGAGATGGCGACGATCTCCGGCCGTTCGCGGCGCAGCATCTCGAGGGCGTCGGTGTAGAGAGCCTCGATGCCGTAGCGCTCGCCGAACGCGGCCAGCCGCCGGGGATCCCGCTCGGCGGCCGCCACCAGGTCGATCTCCGGGCGGTCGGCCAGCGCCTCGGAGTAGCTCGAGGCCCTCCCCTTGCGGCCGATGTACATGGTGTGGAAATGGAAGCGGCGGTGGACGTCGAGGTCCGGGGTCGGACGTTCGATGTCGTCGACGTGCCAGACCCCCATGCGGTCGGCGAGGTCGTAGAGCAGGCCCATCCAGCCGAGGCCGATTACGGCGCCGCGGTACCTGGCCATCAGCAGGGCCTGCGCACGAAGCTCTCGGCCAGGGCGAAGACGCAGGAGCTGCGGTCCCCCCCTATGGTCGAGCGCCAGATATCCCGGGTGTACGGAGCGCCGGCGACCGGCTCGCCGTCGACCTCGAGGGACGCGCGGCCGCAGAAGTGCAGCAGCGAGAACACGAAGTCGCCCGAAGGGCTGTCGGGCCAGGGGCCGTTGCAGACG
>JAPOZF010000238.1 GCA_026706165.1 Gemmatimonadota bacterium | reverse complement strand
GATGTGTCGGTGGGGGAGCTCAGGATGACGGTGTCGACGCTCGCCGCCCGGGCGGGAGTATCGATCTCGATGCTGTCGAAACCGAGGTCGTCCTCCCCGAACTCCGGAAGCAGGGTGTAGGCGAACCGCACGGTTTCCCCGGACTGCACCTGCACCGGGGTGATCTCGGCGGCCAGCTCGCTGACGATCGGCGGTTTGCTGACGGTGAACTCGATGTAGTCGAGCCGGCTTCCGGCCTGCACCGGCCGTTGCGAGAGGAAGTTGGCGCTGAACTGGATGAACCGCCGCGGCAGGTTGGCCACCAGCCGGTCCTCACCCTGGTCGAAATCCAGCGGCGGGGTCCAGAAATCCCAGTTCCGCGTGTCGGGTGCGATACCCCCGCGCTCACCGGTCTCCAGGTCGAAGTAGGCGTCCCGTGTAAGCGGCTTCCCCGAAGCGTCGAAGCGCGACCGCTCCTCGCCCCGGAAGGTATTGCGCCAGTATACGTTGGGATCGGTATCGCTGCCGTTGCGCACGGTGAGCTCCACCACGGCTCCCTCGTCCCGCGAGCCGGACCAGGTCAGGGTCCCGAGACTGGCTGGTGCCCCGAGATCGAGGATGTTGGAGACATAGGTCGCCTCGGGGGCGAAACCGGAGGCGTAGATCTCGATCTCCGCCACCTCCCACTTGCCGACGATGGTCTCGAAGAAGATGTGCCGGGCGGGAACGTTCCCCATGTCGAGCTCGAGCAGGGGAACGGTGTTCTCCAGCATGATGTGGCGGAGGTTGAAGTTCAACGGGCCGGAGCGCCAGTAGAAGTTCATGTCCCGGGTGCCCTCCTTCAGCGGATCGCCGTCGCTCGTTCCGATCAGGAAGGACTTCACCGGGCGCTCGTCGAAGTACTTGGGGGTCGGGTACATGCGGATCAGGTGGATGGGAAAGGCGCCGCCGAGGCTGAGCCAGATCGCCTTGGAGTTGCTCCCGGGAAGGTTTCTGTTGGCGCCGCACTGGCTCCGGGGAAGCCGCGAAGAGCAGCTCGACCCACCCTTGTAGTGGCTGCCGCCGCCGTCGTACGCCGTGGACGGATCCCCGTCGAACAGGAAATCGAGCTGCGGCTCGTCCTCGAATCCGTACCCGTCGGACGACTTAATCCAGCCCCCCGGCCGCTCGCGCAGGGTCGGCGTGAGGTTGACGGTCGGGTCCATCCTTTCGGGACCGATGGAACCGTCGGCGGTCTCGACCAGGAGCGCCCGGCCGAAGCGGTCCTCGTCGACGGGGGTCCAGGGAAGGGAGACGAACTCGACGTCCCAGTTTTCGGGGAACTCCGGCTCGGGCAGGTCTTCGGCGCCCCCGAGCCGGTAGACGAAGAGGGTGGCGCTCGTCTCCGCCATCCAGCCGGGACTGAGAGCGACCAGGGCGCCCAGGAGAAGGGCCCCGAACAGGTTGGCAGGCGATCGGTCCATCGCGGGACCTCCTTTGATGGCGGGCCTTGCGTCAGAATATGCTGACCGGGAGGGCATGCGGCTATCTCAGGGCGGCGAAAAGGGTCAGGTAGGCGAGGCCGGCGGTCATCGCCTTGCGCTCCTCCGCGACGACCTCGAGGGAGCGCCGGTCGACGCGCAGTCCGGTCTGCATGGTCAGCCTGTACCCGAGGAACTCGCTGACGTTGGTGAGCTGGAGCGCCGCCGCGGTGCCCCGGAAATCGCCGGAGACCGTCCCCGCCGGGAGCTCCTCCCCGCCGCTTGCCAGCTCCTCGAAGAAACGCTGCTCCAGTCCGGCCTTGAGGCGGCTCTTCTTGAGCACGGGGAACTCGACCAGGAGGAAGAAGATGCGGTCCCAGGAGCGCCGCTTTCTCTCGGTCAGACTGAACGGGGTCTCGCGCAGAAACTCGCTCTTGAACCTGGGCGACAGCTCGACCCGCCCGTACCGCTGCAGGTGCTCGATCTTGTTGATGAGCCCGAAGAACCCCGACTCCCGGCGTCCGTTGCGCCCCTCCGGTCCCAGGGGATCGAATACCGACAGGGTGTCTCCCGCCGCGTCCAGGTGGGCCTGCGGGTCGCTGTGGCGCTGTCGCCAGGTCTCCCATTTCAGGCGGCTCATCGACCTCCAGGGGCGCTGGCCGGCCAGCTCCCAGTCGGCGTAGAGGACGTTATCCAGGTGTCCTCGGCGGCCAGCGGGTCGAGGACCGGCTCCATGCGGCCGCTGCTCGCGGTGGGATTGCCCAGCAGGGTCCGCCTCATGCGCCACTGTACCAGGTTGTCGGGGATGGTGTCCTCCGCCTTCCTCAGCATCTCGAAGACGCGTACCCGTCCGGCTCGCGGCGTGTTCCTGTCCAGGGTGAGCAGGCCGTAGCTGGTCCGGTTGCCGCGGCTCGACCTGCCCATCTCCTCCCGCAGCTGTCCGAGCTTCAGTTCGATCTCCGGGGTGATCTCGACGCCGCCGAAGAGATTGTAGCCGAAGTGGTCCTTCTTGTAGGGGTAGTCGGGCTCGTCGTCGTTCTCGAAGCGCTCGACCCAGCCGTTGTTGTTGAGGTCCATGCCGAAGAGGAACTGCGGCCTGTCGGAGCGGAAGCGCAGGAAGGGCTCGTCGTAATCGGGAAAGAAGTTCGGCCGCTCCGGCGTCGTGTTCTGGTTGAAGACGGGAATGAAGTCCTGGATCTCGTCGTACCCGGGAAACACCTCGGGGACGGCGACGCCGCTCACGTCGATGGACCTCACGCGACTTGCCCGGACGGGGACCAGGGATCCCTGACCGAAGCGGCGTTGATCGGGGTGGCGGTCGTTGTCGTCGTTGTCGTCGACGTAGTCGTAGAGCAGTTCGGTCGCCCCGGTGCCGTAGTTGGGCAGACCGCCGAGGTCCATCAGCAGGACGCTGGTCGTGTAGTCGTCGTCCATGCCGAACCCCTCGGCGAACAGGGACAGGGGCCCTCCCCTCCAGGAGGCGTTGACCATCCACCCGACGGCGCGCTCGTGGCCCGGGAAGCCGGAGATGGCGCGGTGCTGGCTGCGGGTGACTCCGGGGTACTTGCGGTACTGGTTGTTGAGGTTGACCTCGCCGTAGAAGTCGAAGCCGCGGAAGTCCCGGATCTCGGCGGTGAAGCCGACGATGTTGTTCGCCGTGGGCAGGCCGTAGTCGAACACGACCTCGCGCTGGTTGAGCCGGTTCTTGACGTTTCCGGCGGCGCGCGTCACCGTGCGGAACTGGGGAACCCCCTCCTCGTCGGTCTGCCGGTCCGAGGTCACGGCGATGACGTAGTCGTTGGCGACGATGAGCCTGACCCGGAGGTTGTCGACAGCCGCGATCGCCTCTTCCCCCTCGGTCGGGGTCAGGCCCAGCGCGGTCCCCAGCAGGTGGCGCAGCGTGAGGGGTTCCAGCTGCGCGACCCTTTCCTCGGCGACGATCTGCGGCGGCAGCTCCAGCAGGTAGTTGAGGACGATCACGTCGCCGCCGTCGGCGGTGCGGAACCCCTCGACCAGCCGGCCCTCGCCGATCCCGACCTCCCCGGTGACGAACTGAAGCCCTGGAATCGCCTCGAAGCCGATGTCGCTGCCGACTATGACGGTATCGATCGGCACGACCGCCACCCCGTCGCCGGCCGGCACCTCGCGCATCAGGGTCGTGCTGATCTCTATGTCGCTGCTGATGAGAACCGCCCCTCCTTCGCCGTCCTCGGGGGAGTCGTCGGAGATCCTGACGGCGAGGGTGTTCACCCCCCTCTCGCCCGAGCAGGCTTCGAGGG
>JAPOZF010000094.1 GCA_026706165.1 Gemmatimonadota bacterium | reverse complement strand
CACAGTAAATCTATTGTAATGAACAGTTACAAGTGATCGAATTTAGTCGCCGCCAACGCGGCTCGACACCAGCGCCGGAGCCGTTTGCAAAATTCGCCAGGGGAATCGTTGCCGGGAATGGCCACAAAAGGCACAAGAACACAACTTGCGACTTTTGTGCTTTTTGTGGTTGGACCGCCTCAGGCAGGCACCCGGTGCCGTGGATTCATTGCCTTACCGTCTATAATAAGCTCGCCACGGGACCGGCGGCGCTACCGGGGATTCGGCGTATACGGCCGCCCTGGCCGCCGCGGGAGGAGAAGCTCATGAAGGATCGTCACAAGAGGGGCGGGAGTCGTCCCGCGGAGGCATCCCGGCTTGTCAAGCTCAGCCGCAGGGGTTTCCTGCAGGCGAGCGCCCTGGCGGGTTTGGGGCGGATCGGCCGGTTGCAGGCCGGGCCCCAGGTCGATTCGGGGTTGGAGCTGCAGGGCCGTGGGATATCGGTCCGGGTCCGGCGGGACCTGGGCCTCAGCGTCTCGAATCGTACCGGGCAGCCGGTCTGGTCGACCTCCGCCCGGAGGAAGCCGGAAGCGGTGTGGGTTTCTTCCGCTTCCGGCGAAGAGAAGCGGGCTGCTTTCGAAGCAGCCGGCCGCCGGCAGCAGGAAGCCTTCAGCGACGGCGCCCACCGGGGCTTTCTCATTCGGCTGAGCCGGTTTCCCCAATCCGATCTGGAGGTGGGGCTGGTGTTGGCTCTCGACCCCGACAGCGACGAGCTGCTCATCGAGGTCCGCCAGGAGGGTGGCGCGGACCGCCTGAAGCAGGTCGATCACCTCTACTGCCTGGAGAAGCCGACGGCGGACGGGGGCTACCTGGTGGTCCCCCACGGATCGGGCTATCTCATTCCCGCCGACGACGCCAGGAAGCTGGGCCCCCTGGACGACTACTTCGCCCGGCCGGGCGCACTGGGCGGAAACACCCGCAGGAGCGGAAACATTATCGGATACCGCTACACGCTGCCGGTCTTCGGCATGGTCAACCGGAACGGGGATTGCCTCCACCAGATCGTGGAGACCTGGTGGGATTGCAGCGTTGCGGTCGAGCATCTGCCGGAAGAACGGTCAACCCTGGATTTCAACTGGCTGCCGTCTCTGGGGCGGCTCGCATACCCGCGCAGGTCTCTCATGCGGTTCGCCCGCGGAATGGACCACGTCGGCATCGCCAAGAGCTACCGCGCCTATGCCAAGGCCCGGGGGCTGGTGCGAACTCTGGAGGAAAAGGCGGAGGAAGTGCCGGCTCTGCGGAGGTATATCGAAGGGATCGAATATCGGATCCTGTGGCAGGCCGATGCCGATCGAAAATCCCTGCGCGACCTGCGGGAATTCCGGTCCCGGGACCTGCCGGTGAACTTCTTCTTTCCCAAGTGGGGCACGGGGGGATACGACGCCAGCCGGGGAGAGATCTGGAACGCCACCGCTTCCTGGCAGGCCTTCATGCTGGAAGAGAATCCGATTCCGGGTGGATGGGAGCGCCTGGTACGCCTCTCCAGGGCCGCCGGAGTCGAGGGCGCACTGGTGAAGGTGATGATCAATCCGACCCAGTACGCTCCCGGGGCCCCTTCCTACGATCCCGCCAAGCGTGCGCTGGACGAGGCGGGACAGCCGCGCCGCTGGCCTCAGATCAGTCCCTACTTCGCGCCGGAGCTGACCCGGCAGGCATTGGACAGCCTCCTGGCCAGGGGCTTTCAACTGGATGCCCTCTATTTCGACGGCTATGCGGCCCATGCCGGCGTGCCCGAGGACCACTCCAGCAGCCATCCGCTGCCGAGGCGGATGGCCATCCAAAGAATGCTGGAGAGTTTTCGGGAGGCGCGCCGCCGCGGAATCATCGCGGGAGCGGAACTGCCCAGGTTCTGGGCCATGGCGGAGTGCGACTTCTTCTTTTTCCGGTTCGGCTGGTCCTCCGAGATTCTGGGGGTGGGAGAGCCCATTCCTTTGTTTCAACTGGTCTTCCACGAATGTTTTGCCGGCTGTTTTTCGGGCGGCGGCTACGGTCGCTACGACTGGCCCCAAGACCGGCAGCCGCGGCTGTACGAACTGCTGTTCGGGGCGGCTCCGGCCTACAACTGGATGCTTCCCTACAGCGACGCCCATCCGGGAACTGCCTTCACCCAGGTTCCGATTGCCGATTGGGACGACCCCAGGATGGAAGCCCGGCTGGAGTGGCTGAAGCGTTGGCGCGCCTTCTATCGGGCCACTGCCTGGTCGGAGATGGTTTCCCACCGGTTCCTCAATGCCGAGAGGACGCTGCAGCAGGTCGCATACGCCAATGGGGTCAAGGCGGACTTTGACCTGGCGAGGGGGCTGTGCAGGGTTCAAGGCGTGTCCGGGTTCAGCGGCGAATGGGAAAAGCCCCACCGGGGCCGGCTCTGAAGGCGCAATCGGGAACCCGGGAGGAGGTGCGCCCAGGGGGAGCCCGGTCGTCCGGTTGCCGCAGGGAGGCCGGCCGCCGGGAAGCCCTCGGCGGAACCGCCACGGAGGCCATTGTCGCCCGGACGGCGGTGGTTTCAGTGTAAGATAGCCGGGAACCGGAGGCCGGCGGCCGGCCTGCTTCGTGACGGGGATTCCGAGTGGAAGGTCGGGAGCGGCGGTCGCGCACGCCGCGCCTGCCATGGGAGGATAATGAAGCAGCTACCGAATTTCACCATCCTGATCCCATTGCTCCTGCTTCTGTCGGTGACCCTTCCCAGCCACGGAACCGGCGACCCTGCAGCCGAGGCGAAGCTGATCGGCATGACCTTCGTCGATGCGGCCAAGCAGGCCGGTCTCGATTTTCAGCACGCGAGCGGCAGCGCCGAGAAGACCTACATCCTGGAAGGAATGAGCGGCGGGGTGGCCTGGATCGACTACAACCGGGACGGCTGGCCGGACCTCTACCTGGTGAACGGCGGCCACTGGGAGGAGCTGCTGCAGGGCAAGCGGAGCGTCTCCAACGCTCTCTACCGCAACAACCGTGACGGCACCTTCACCGACGTCACCGGGAAGGCCGGCGTCGGAGGCAGCCGGTGGGGCATGGGCGTGGCGGCGGCCGACTACGACAACGACGGCTGGCCGGACCTCTTCCTGTGCAACTACGGACCCAACACCCTGTATCGCAACAACGGCGACGGCACCTTCACCGACGTCACCGATCGAGCCGGAGTCGGAGATGGGCGCTGGGCGGTCAGCGCCGCCTTCGGGGACTATGATGCCGACGGACACCTGGACCTCTACGTGACCAACACCGTCACCTTCGACCACAAGGACCCGCCCGCCATGAACTGCCACTATCGTGGCATCATCGTGCAGTGCGGCCCCCTGGGCTTGCCCTGCGACGGCGACGTCCTCTACCGCAACAACGGCCAGGGTGTCTTCGAGGACGTGACCCGAAAGGCCGGTGTGGGCGGGGTGACTCCCTCCTATGGACTCGGGGTGGTATGGACCGACTACGACAACGACAGAGATCTGGACCTCTATGTAGCCAACGATCAGATGGCCAACTTCATGTTTCAGAACCAGGGCGACGGGACGTTTTCCGAGGTCGGCCTGATTTCCGGAGCCGGCTATTCCGACGACGGCGTTGCCCAGGGTAGCATGGGAGTCGATTTCGGCGACTACGACCACGATGGTCTGCTGGACATCTTCATCACTCACTTTGCCGACGATTACAACACGCTCTATCGCAACCTGGGCGGCGGGAATTTCCG
>JAPOZF010000353.1 GCA_026706165.1 Gemmatimonadota bacterium | reverse complement strand
CAGCAAACCCGCTCCGATCCTCGGAGTCTCCGCCGTCTGTTCCCCGGCGAGACTGACACCGGGGGCGAGAAGCAGGTCGGTCAGTTTCTTGATGAGGTAAAGAGCGACCAGACCGAACAGGACATCCGCGGCGAACAACTTCAGGCTCTCCGCCCACCCCGTGAAATCTCCGCCGACCGAGATGCTGACGATGTTTCCCATGCCGACCAGAACGCCGCCGAAAGCGAGGCCTACGGCGGCGTTGTCGCGCTCGAGCTCGTCGTGTATGCTGTGCGACGTGGTCCACTCGTACAGCAATCCCGCCAGCAGCAGAACGACCTGGGCGATTGCCCAGAAGGCGATTCCGGTCTGCCAGGCACCCGCTCCCTGCTGGATGGACAGAAGAATCAGTCCGTTGGCGATATGCAGTCCCGCCTCGACGAAGGCGGTTCCGAGGTTCTGGTCCTCGACGATCTCCTTGGTGTTGTCGAAATGATGCAGCAGCAGCTTTTCACAGATGAAGCTGGCGACAAGCATCATCACCACCGTCTGCAGACCGAAGAAGGCGATGGAGGTCAGGTCGGCCTGCAAGCCCGCGGATGGCCCCGTGAGAACGCCCCCGAGGGCGATGACGATCCCGAGCAGGTACCCGGCGGTCGAAACCGCGAGGGCGCTGTTGGCGCGCCCGAAGATCTCATCCTTCAGGGAAACCCGCCGGTAGATGCGGGTATAGGCGAACTTGGCGATCCACATCAAAACGAACGCTTCGAGGACGTAGACCGCGGAGCGGCCCATGAAGCCCAGTTGTTCTGCCATGCCTACCGAATCCTTCCCCGGCTGTCAGCCGAACCTCGGGTTGTTCCGGATAAAACCACTTGACAGGCGGCCGTTCATTTTCCCCGACCGAATCCACCCCGGAAAGAGGTGCTCCGCGCCCGCGTCCCGAAACCGCGTCCCCCGGAGCTTACGCGCTGGCGGTAGCGATTGTAAAAACCGGGACGCGTTTTCTGCGTAACGCTGCCGCGCGTGCCGAAGGCCGGCCGGCCCCTTTCCTTGGGGCCGAAGTACGGACGGCCGCGCTCGTAGTTGCGCCGGTAGTTCTGGTAGTCGCCCCGCCCGATGTTCCAGCCCCCGAGCATCTGGCTCATGAAGGCGTACTGGCCGTAAAACTGCCAGAATCCCCCCCCTCCCCAGTATCCGTAATGGGAATTCCCGACGTACTGGTAGGCCGGCGGATGGGCCTGGCGGACGCCGGTGGTGCGGCCGTCTTGGGATTTCGACGACACCACCATGCCGAGGTAGTGCTGGTAACGGGCGAAGGTCTCCTCGGGAACCTCCATCCACTCCGTGGTCTTCGGCTCGTACACGAGGGTGTCCCGCCCCGCGATCCGCTGGCCGGACGCGGTCAGCACTCTGAAGCGGATGAAATAGTCGGGAAAAAATCCGTCCTCGACGCGCAGGTCGTCGACAATGAGGGAGTATTCCGGGTAGCGGCCCAGATCGCGGACAAGGGTGTCCACCGGATCGGCTGATCTGCCGCAGCTGAAGGCGCCGGCGAGGCAGAGCGCCGCCGCTGCCACCCGAAACAGAAGGCAGGCCCCCCGGCTCCGACGTGGCACGGAATCAACCGGGACGGGGCTAACCGGCAGGCAGGATGTTGGTGAACTGGTACTCTTCGACATACTCACCTTCGTAGGCGGAAAAGTCGCGGTCCCCGGACTGAACGACGTAGAGGACGCGCCCTGCCTCGCTTTCGTAGCTCCAGCTGACGAACTCCCGGGCCTGGGACGCTCCCGAGGGCCCGGCGTTCTCCACCATGGTCCCGGATCCGGATTCGACCGCGGCGTACTCCCCCTCTTCGAACCGGACCTGCTCAGGGGGTTCCCCTTCGTCGAGGATGGTCCCGGCGACGTCCCCGTCGACATCGCGAAGTGAAATCCGCCGGGTCAGCGTCCACTCGACCTTGCCGTCCTCAGAAGCGCGCTCGAGGAAACGCACCCGATCCCCGCTGGAAATCTGCCACTCGTTCGTCTCCTGGCCGTCGTAGTCGAACGATGTCATGGCGGTCACCTCCCAGGTCAGGAGGTCGTAGTCGACGAAGAAGCCGATCCTCATCTTGTCGAGAGTGTAATCGACCAGCGGGTCGATCTCGGGTTCTTTTTCCCGGCGCCACAGCTTCTTGAAACTCACCATGCAGATTCACCCAGGGATCCGGGCGGAGACCGGCTCTCGTCCCCTACCAGCGACCCCAGTCCTCCCTATAGTACTGCGCCAGAAGGGGCCGGTCCAGGCGGTTCGCCTCTACCTCCACCGGTGCCATGTCCGGTGGAAAAACCGTCATCGCCGGCAGCATCTCGGGCCGCAGGTAACGCGTAGGCACCGTCAGAGGCGCCTCCGCAAGGGGAGGCGCGGCCGCACCGGCGGCGAGGAAGAAGCCCCATTCCCCAGGCGTCGCCACCGGAACGCGGTAAGGAACCGCTCGCAAACCCGCCTCCGCAAGGGATTTTCCGATGCTCCAGAAGGTCTTTCTCGTGAAATACGGACTCGTCGCCTGGGTCGCCAGCATACCTCCCCGGGCCAGGTGGCGGCGGAGGATCAGGTATCCTTCGACCGAATACAGCTTGCCAAGCGAATCGATCCGGGGATCGGGAAGGTCGACGATGATGACCCCGTAGGGGATCAGATCCTGCTGGATGAACCGGAAGGCATCCTCGTTCAGGATGCGGACCTCGGGGCGGTTCAGGGAATTGCGGTTGAGGTCCGTCATGCGCACGTCGCGGCGGGCGAGGTCGGTCACCGCCTCGTCCATGTCGACGAGATCGACCTCGACGACATCGGGATACTTCAACACTTCGCGCGCCGAAAGGCCGTCTCCGCCGCCAATTATCAGCACCCTGTCCCGGCTGCCGGCGAGGGACATCGCCGGATGGACGAGGGCTTCGTGGTAGCGGTACTCGTCGCTCGACGAGAATTGCAGATGTCCGTCGAGGAACAGGCTGATCTCCTCCTTCCACTGCGTCAGCACCACTCTCTGGTACGGTGATTGGGCGCTGTAGACGATGCGGTCGCTGTAGAGATTGCTTTCCCAGCGCTCGCGCAGTGCCTCGGCGCGCAGCAAAAGACCGCCGAGAACGGCGCCGAACAGGACGGACTGCAGCGCGAGCAGGCGCACCCGTCCCCCGTTCAGCACACCCCGGAAGGCGACCAGCAGCACCACCCCGATACCGACGTTTATCCCCCCGGTGACGAGGGCGGTGTCGAAGGTCCCGAGAAGCGGCAGCAGCAGGTAGGGAAAAAGAAGGGCGGCGATCAGCGACCCGATGTAGTCGAGAGACAACAGGTCGGCCAGCACCTGCCTCAGGGTTCCGTACTGACGAAGGATGCGCGCCAGCAGGGGCAGCTCGAGCCCGACCAGGCCCCCGATAACCAGGATGAAGAGGATCATCCAGTAGCGGTACTGCCCCGAGTACGAGTAAACCGCGTACAGGGCCGGGACCGAACACCCCCCGGCCAGCCCGAGCCAGAGCTCGATGGATATGAATTTTGTAATCAGGTCGCGCTTGCAAAGCCTTGAGATCCAAGAGCCTGCCCCCATCGCGGCCAGAAAGAAGCCGATTGTAAGAGAAAACTGTTCGACACTGTCGCCGAGAAAGTAGGAGGAGATGGTGCCTATGAGGAGCTCGTAGATGATGGCGCAGCCCGCCGCGGCGAAAATCGAGGCGAGCAGCAGCGCGACCCCCAGGCGG
>JAPOZF010000561.1 GCA_026706165.1 Gemmatimonadota bacterium | reverse complement strand
CACGAACTCCTCAAGATCAATGCGAACTTTTCCATTTCCGAATGGTACTGTTTCCCGTTGCCGGCGATGCGGCGGTTACGGCCCCTATCCTCACTGGTGAGTCATCGCCGCTACCGGGTCGAGGCGGGCCGCCTTGAGCGCGGGAAACAGCGCCGCCGCGGCGCAGACCGCCGACATGGTGACGACCGCTGCCGCCACCCTGGCCGGATGCAGGGAGAACTGGTAGACCGCGGCGATCGGCATCCCCGAGATCGTCAGCGACTCCCCCTGCCAGCGCGTCAGGTCGAGGCCGCCCGAGGCCTCGAAGTAGAGGCAGACGGCGCTGCCGAGTACGGCTCCGATCAGGGCGGCGAAGCCCGACAGCACCAGCGCCTCGACGAGGACGTCGCCGACGATGCGACGCGGCCGGGTGCCGAGGGCCTTGAGCATGCCGAACTCCCGCACCCGGTCGTGGGTGGCCATGAACATCGTGTTGAGCACCCCGAGGCCGGCGGCCAGCAGAAAGATGCCCGAGAGGACCCCCATCGAGGCGCCCGAGACGTTGACCATGTCGGACAGGGTGGGCAGCAGCTCGCGCCAGGTCTCGGCCACCAGGGCCTCCCCCTCCTCCTCGGGGCCGGCGTACAGGGCCGCCACTTCCTCCGGGGCCGTGCCGTTGCCGAGCAGGGCGACCTCGTGGACGCGGCCGCCGGCGACGAACAGGCGGTCGAAGTCCTCCCGGTGCATGAGAATGCCGCCGCGGTCGATCTCCTCGCCGACGCTCCGCAGGATGCCGGCGACCCGGAAGAGGTCGTTGCCGAGGGAGCCGTCGGCGGCTTGCACGACGGCGACGATCTCCGAGCCGACGTCCGCCTGCAGGCTGCGGGCGAGCCGGCGGCCGATCACCACCTCCGACCGCGCCTCCGACGACAGGAAGCGGCCCTGCCGGAGCTTGCCGGCCAGCTCGAAGGTGCTGCTCTCGGCGGCCGGGTCGATGCCCCAGAAGCTGGCCCCCGCGGACTTGGCGCCGCACGAGACCAGGCCGAAGCCGAAGCTGCGGGCCGCGGCTCCGAAGCCGGCTGCCGCCGCCCGGTCGAGCAGGGACTGCGGCGCGGGAAGACTCTTGTAGATCGAGCGGTCGGCGCGGTACCCCGGGGCGTGCAGCTGCACGTCGCCGATGTAGGTGTGCCGGGAGCTGCGCACCATCTGCGCGATCATGCCGTCCATCATCGCCCAGGTGAAGATCAGCACCGCCGTGTTCAGGGCGACGGCGACAACGGTCACCGCGGTCCGCCGCGGCTTGCGCATGATGTTGCGCCAGGCAATGGCCAAGGTTGCGTCAGGCAATTCCGGTCGCCTACTCGCGCAGGCTGCGCAGGGAGAAGAGGTCCCCGGCGAGGGGAAGGTCGAACTCGATCTCCTCGTAGCGGACCTCGGTGTGCTCGTCGGGCTCGTCCGCCGGGGCGATGCGCATGCGCAGCGGAATCAAGCGCTCCCCCACCTCGCGGTAGTCCCCGAAAGTCATGGTCCGGGCCGGCTCCATGTCCTCGTCGAAGTACTCGACCGCCACCGGCATCCAGTCGGCGCTGCGCACGCGTAAAACCACCTTTCCCCAGACCACCGCGGCATCCGGTCTGGGGATGCAGACGACGGCGATCTCTCCCTCCCCGGGGGCCTCGCCGTACTCGAAGTCGTAGTCCTCGGCCATGCGGCTCTCCTTGACGAGGTCGTCGTTGGTGAAGTGGCTGCCCATCCAGGAGCCGCCCATCATCGACGACGGCACCTTGATGACGCGGTCGACCCTGGGCAGGTAGTTCCACATCTGCCGGCCCGACTTGAGGGTGGCGGTCCCCTTCTCCTTGCGCGGCGACAGGATGCGGAACAGCGACTTCTCCCTGCCCTGGCTCCAGGCCTCGAGCTTCAACTCGCGCGTCCAGTGTTCGGTGACCACCGTCATCGCCATGACTGCGCGCGAGGAGTCGCTGCGGTAGAGGTCGTCGAAACGGTCGAGAATCTCCCGGGGCGTCGGCTGCTCCTGGGCGCCGGCGGCGCCCGCAAGGGCGAGCAGGAGCAGCAACGCTGCCGTGACGGTATTCATTGCAGTGGCATGGTGTGTGAATCGTTTTCCAGGACTGAATATACGTGGGTGCAAGAGCGCAATCCGGTGTCGGAGCGAGAATGTTCACAGCTTGCATCCCGCTTCTGGAAATCGGTTGACGTAGATTTCCGGATCCGGCTGCACGGTTGCCCCTCCCTGCCAGATGGCTCGCCCCAAAGAAACCCAATTCCGACATGATCTGTCGCAACACGGTGGCAGTTTTCGATTGCTCAGTTGAGTAAGCCACTTTAAACATCCCAAGGTTCAAGCGAGGCAACCCGACATGTGCACCCGGGGAACGATGGTCGCTCCCGACAAACGGAAGTCAGGAAGCCCGGATTTGAAAGGGGAATCGAACCGTGAGCCGGCCGATCTGGGAACTCGACATCCTCCGAAGGCGCCCGACCTTCGTGGCTGCGGCGTTGGGTGGGGACAGCGCAGTAAGGACTTTCGCGCGCAACCAGCGGGGCCGGGACTTCGTCGTCGGCGATATCCACGGGATGTTCTCCGCCCTCGAGAACTTCCTCGAGGAGCTGTCCTTCGACCCCGGAAGAGACCGGCTGTTCTCGGTGGGGGGGACCTGATCGACCGCGGCCCCGAATCGGAAGCTGTCCTGCAGTGGCTGACCGGGCGCGAATGGTTCCACGCCATTCGCGGCAACCACGACCAGTTCCTTCTCGACGCCGCCGCCGACCCCGCCGGAGACCGGGGCGAGGAGCACGACCTTTGGGTCAACTACAACGGCGGGACGTGGTGGAACTCGGTCCCGGCGCCGGCGCGGAGTGCCTGCGTGCAGGCTTTCTCCACCCTGCCGTTTGCCGCGGAGGTCGACTGCGAGACGGGGACTGTCGGCATCGTCCATGCCGATGTTCCGGAGGACCGCACCTGGGAGGAGTTCCTCTCGGCGCTCCGGGACGGAAACCGCGAGGACAGCTATTGCGGGATATGGTCCCGCCGCCGCATGGAGCGCTACGTCTACGGCGGCTCCCCCGAAAAGGCTCCCGCGGTAGAAGGGCGGGTGACGTGCGTAATCTGCGGGCATGCCCGCGGGATGCGGGCAGAGAGGATCGCAAACCTGTGGATGATCGATACGGGAGCTGCCTACACGTGGGCGATGCCGACTTCCCGCTTCACCATCGCCCGCGTTCACCCCGGACCGATACGGCTTTTCGAGCATCCGACGTAGCCGTGCCAGACGAAAAAAATAGCTGGCCGATTGGATGTACGACCGGCCAGCCTTACTCTCGCTTTCGCATCCCGTCGAGTGGGCGAGTTGGCACTTTGTAAATTTCACCCACTCCTTTGGTCATGGCATCCTCAACCGCCGTTGCCGCCTTCCCGGCCGGCGTGGCTTTCGCCGCCACCTGCGCCGCTTCCGTGCTCACCGCCGCTTTCACCGCCTCCGCTGCCTTCGGGGCCTTCGGCGTGGCCGCTGATTTCGTTCCCCTCGCCGCCTGAACCCGGGCCGTTGCCGTTGCAGTCAAACACCTCCGGATGGATCTCCCAGGCGTCGAAAGTTACTCCCGCCGCCTGCGGCTCGTCGTCGACCAACAGTTCGGTGGTCGCACGGCCACCCGGTACCAGATCCCCGACCGGAGACGGCCCCAGTTCGACGACCGTGCGCGTCCCCTGCTTGAGGTTGAGTTCGA
>JAPOZF010000537.1 GCA_026706165.1 Gemmatimonadota bacterium | reverse complement strand
CGGACTGGCTGATGTCGGTGCCCAACCTCGCCGCCAAGCGCGGAATTCTTCTGGGGGTGAGCCTCGGGGCCATCGCCACCTCGCTGCGCATCATCTTCGGCATCGAGCGCTCCTACGTCGGAGGGGGTGAGGAATGATCGACCGGCTTCTCGGCATCGACCGGCGCATCATCTTCGTCGCCGTCTTTCTCGGGGTCGCCATACCCCTGCTGTCGAATCTGAAGTTTCCCGTCGAGCCGAAGAAACAGGTCAGGGCGGTATTCGACGAGATCGAGAAAGTGGCCGGCAAGGAGGACCGCGCCCTCGTCCTGCTCTCCTTCGCCTACGGAGCCAGCACCGAACCGGAAATGCAGCCGATGGCCAAGGCGCTGCTGCGTCACCTCTTCAGCAGAGACGTCGGCGTCGTCGCCGTCTGCCTGTGGCCGGAAGCCCCCGGTCTCGCCCAGCTGGCGCTCGAGGAGACCGCGGCGGAGTTCGGAAAGACCTACGGCGATGATTACGCCTTCATGGGGTACAAACCGGGCACCTACAGCGTCATCATCAACATGGGCCAGGATTTCGCCGACGCCTTTCCGAAGGACAACTGGGGCACCGCAACCGCCGAGGTGCCGCTGACCGCGAGGGTCGCCGGTCTCTCCGACTTCGACCTGGTGATCGACCTTGCGGCCGGCGATTCCATCGAGTTCTGGTGGCTGCCGTTCGGGCAGGAGAGGTACGACCTCGCTTTCGCCGCCGGCTGCACCGCGGTGATGGCCCCCGACCTCTACCCGTTCCTGCAGTCGGGGCAGATGCGCGGCCTCATCGGGGGCCTTGTCGGCGCCGCGGAATACGAAGCGCTGATCGACCACCCCGGCGGAGCGTCCGCTGGAATGAGCGCCCAGTCGGTCACCCACCTGATCATCGTCCTCTTCATCCTCGTCGGGAACGCCGCCTATTTCGCGGCACGCCGCGGGCAGCGGAGACGGCCGGAATGAACCGCGATTCCATCCTCTTCCTCGCCGTCCTGCTGTTCTTCGCCCTGGCCAACGCCTACCTGTTCGCCGCCGGCAAGCTCAGCCCCGACTGGACCGGCTTCGGGATTATCGTCGCCGCCGGCCTTACCCTGGCCCTCTACAGCTTCCTCTACCGCGACAACCCCCTGTTCAAGCTCGCCGAGCACATCTTCGTCGGCGTCGCCGCGGCCTACGTGTTCGGCCAGACCTGGTACCCGACCATCTACGGCGAGGTGATCGACAAGCTCATTCGGCTCGGGGACGCCGCCGCCTGGAAGGAGAACGCCTGGCTCGTGCTTTTCCCCACCGTCCTCGGGATCCTGATGCTTACCCGGTTCAGCACCCGCATCGGCTGGACCAGCCGCATCGCCTTCGGGTTCTTTGTCGGCCTCGGGGCCGGCTTCACGATCCCCGCCTACATCTCGACCTTCATTCTGAAACAGGTGGAACCGACCCTGCAGCCGATCACCCTGTCCTGGGCAGGGCTCGACCTGTTCATCATCCTGGTCGGAGTCGTCTCGGTGCTGGTATACTTCTTCTTTTCCGTCGAGCACCGCGGGGCCGTCGGCGTGGTCTCGAAGCTGGGGGTCTGGGTGCTGATGATCTCCTTCGGCGCCTCTTTCGGTTACACGATCATGGCGCGGCTGTCGCTGCTGATCGGCCGCGCGAGATTCCTTCTCGGCGACTGGCTGAACCTGATGTAGGAGCTGCGCACATGGAGTATCGACAGCTGGGAAGAAACGGCCCGCAGGTTCCCGCGATCGCCCTCGGTGCCTGGCCCTTCGGCGGCGCCATGGGGGCCGTCGGCGAAGAGGTAGCCGTGGCCACCGTGCGCTCGGCCATCGACCGCGGCATCACCATGGTCGACACGGCGCAGTCGTACCGGGCCAGCGAGCGCATCGTCGGACGCGCCCTCGCCGGCGGCTACCGCGAGCGCTGCTTCCTGGCGACCAAGGTGAGCGGCGACTTCTCGCCGCGGGCGATCCGAGCCGCCATCGAGAACAGCCTGCGGCAGCTCGCCGTCGACCATGTCGACCTCTACCAGATCCACGGCTGGAACCCCGAATACCCGGTGGAGGCCAGCATGGAGGCGATGGAGCGGCTGCGCCAGGAGGGCAAGACCCGCTACATCGGCGTCTCCAACTACAACGCCGCGCAGATGGCCCTGGCGATGGAGACCGCCCCCTTTCAATCGGTGCAGCCGGGCTACAACATGCTCGACCGCGGCATCGAGGCGGAGGACATACCGTTCTGCGTCGAGCACGGCATCGGCATCCTCGCGTACAGCCCGCTGGGGCAGGGGTTGCTGACCGGCAGGTACCGGCCGGGGCACCGCTTCGCCGCCGACGATTACCGCTCGGAGCGGGCACACTTCCAGGGGGAGCAGTTCGCGCGCACCGTGGCGATTGCCGACCGGCTCGCGGAGCTCGCCGCCGACAAGGGGCTGTCGCTGGTGCAGCTGGCGATCGCCTGGATCCTGCGGCTGCCGGCGATCAGCACGGTCCTGGTCGGCGCCAAGAACCCCGGTCAGCTCGACGACCACCTCGGCGCCGTCGGCGTCCGTTTCAGCGGCGACGAGCTCGAGGCGATCGACGCTGTCCTGGCCAGCGCCGCGTAGCCGGTGGAAGCGCCCGCCCCCTCCCTCCCATTCGCGAGCACCTACAGGGTCGTTGTCGGCCGCGACGACGGTTTTCCCGTCGAGATGGCCTGCGCCGACAACGGCAACCTGTCCGCGGAATGCACGCTGCTGATGCTGCACGGCCTCTTCGACCACAAGGGGACCTGGGAGCTGATGCAGCCTTTTCTCGGGGAGCGCTTCCGAACCGTCGCCCTCGACCTGGTCGGCTTCGGGGAGAGCAGCAGGCCGCGCTTCCGGTCCCTGCCCGAGCACGAGCGCTACTGCCTCGACCGGATGGCCGCCTACGTCGGAGAGTTCATCCGCGTTCTCGAGCTCGACCGCCTCATCCTCGTCGGCAACTCCCTCGGCGGGGCCATCGCCCTGCGGCTCGCCTGCTCCGATCCGCAGGAGCGCCCCTGGGGGGCGGGTCTGGACCTTCGCGGACTGGTGCTGATCTCCGCTGTCGGATACCCGCAGCGGCTTCCGGGGTTCGTCCCGCTCCTCGCTGGAAAGCCGGGGGCCCTGCTGCTGAACCCAAACTTGCAGCGGCTGGCGGTGGCCAGCGGCCTGGCGCGCCGGTTCGCGGGCTCGACCTATTCCCGCATCTTCTTCGACCCCGGCCGGATACCGGAGGGGCTTGTCGACCGGGCCGTCGAATACTTCGCCATGCCGGGCACGCCCTTCTCTTACCGGATGACGGTGCGCAACCTGACCCCGCCCGACATCGACACCTTTACCGACAGGTACCCCGGGATGCCGCTGCCGGCCCTGATCGTCTGGGGACGTCAGGACCGCATCGTGCCTGCCCTCAACGCCCTCCGCTTCGAAGCGGACCTGCCGGCGGCGAAGCTGCACGTCTTCGACGACTGCGGGCACGTCCCGCACCTCGAATACCCCGAGGAGACCGCGGTCGCCATCCGCGACTGGATCCGCCACGACATCAATTCGGACTGACAACTCGTGACCAGCAGCCCGGATCTGTGCAACATCGGGGAGGACGGCAGGCGCTTCCGCATCTTCATCGGGAGCCTGCTCTGCTGTTTCTCCCTCGGCTTCACCGCCCTGGTCACCGTGACCGACAGCCCCCTGCCGCTGCGCGTCGCCGTCTTTCTGCCGCCCGC
>JAPOZF010000569.1 GCA_026706165.1 Gemmatimonadota bacterium | reverse complement strand
CCGCCGGAGGGCAGGTCGAACTCTCCGTCGATCACCTCTCGGCGCAGGAAGAAATACCCGGAAAGGGGGTCCTCGACTCCGGTGATCAACCGCGCCGCCGCCACCCCCGCAAGGGAGATCATCTTCCGGTGCAGCGCCCACTTTTCCACGGCGCTGGTTTCCCCGAAACGGCTGCCCATGGTCAGGTCGTGCTCGCGCAGCCCGCGGATCAGTTCCGGCAGGATCGCCGGATCGTGGCTGAGGTCGGCGTCGATGACCCCGAGGCAGGGCCGCTCGCTCCGGGCGAATCCCGCCATTACCGCGGAGCCGAGACCGAGCTTGCCGCTCCGGTGCACGACGGTGACCGGATAACGGTCCTTGAGCGCCTCTGCCATCTCGCCGGTACCGTCGGGGGAGTTGTCGTCCACGACGATCAGCTCCAGATCGATGTCGTCGGCTCCGGCGAGGACTTCAAACAGCTCCTCGGCGAGCAGGGTGATGTTCTCGCGTTCGTTGTAGGTCGGGGTGATCAGCGAGACGCTGAATTCAGCCTGCGACATCAGAAAGGAATTCCTCGAATTCGGTGCGGAAGCAGGATTGGGCTCTCATCTCGTCCAGGCCGGCGCCCAGGCCCAGCATGGGGCGCCCTAGTTCCGCCTCTGTTTTGCCGCTCTTCAATCCCGAACGCAGCGGCCGCTCGGCGAGCTGGCCGATTTCCGCGGTCGGCGTGGGGACGATACTCCCGGTATCGAATCCGAAGGTGGACGCGAGTTCCTCGACCAGCTTGAGGCGAGTCATGAAATCGGCTCCCCCTGCGTGGTAGAGCCCGCGGCAATCCCTCTTGCACAGGTCGAGAATGGCGCGCGCCAGGTCGGTTGCAAACGTCGGATTGCCCCACTGGTCGTCGGCGATTCTGAGGGAGGCTCCGCGGGCCAGGGCTTGCAGGGGCCAGGTGACGAGGTTGCGGCGCACCCCGGGAGCATGTCCGTAGAGCCACAAGGTGCGCACGACCAGTCCCGGCGAATCCCCCTCGAGAACGACGCGCTCGCTCTCGAGCTTGATGCGGCCGTAGTGGGACAGCGGGTTGGGCTCGTCCGCCTCGGAGTAGGGTCCGCCGCGGCCGTCGAAGACATAATCGGTCGACAGCTGCACCAGCCTGGTTCCCCTGGTCGAGCAGGCGGTCCCCAGGGCTCTGACGAGCTCGAGATTGACGCGGCGTGCGCGGTCGGGATCCGCTTCACAGCCGTCGACATCGGTCCAGGCCGCGGTGTGGATCACCCAGTCGGGTGCCGTGGCGGCGATCAGGCTCTCGACCGCGGCGCTGTCGGCGAGGTCGATGCGGTGATACGCCGGGCCGACATGCTCTTCCCGGCGGCCGCAGGTTATCAGCTCCAAGCCCGCGCCCTCCTGCACCAGCGACCGGCCGAGCAGGCCGTGCGCTCCTGTGACGAGAACCCTCACGGTCCCGCCTGTCCGATCTGTTCCCGGCGCATCATGGCCGCGGCCATTCCCGCGTGGATGCGGGAGACGGAGCCGGCGATTCGCGGAGCCGCGGCGATCGCTGCTGCGGCGTCCGCTCTCTCGAGGTCGAGATACACTTCGACGGCGACGGCGTTTCCGGAAGGGTGGATTTCATCCGCGAAGGGGATCTGTTCCTCCCAGGCCTGCAGCGGGGCGCCTGCGCCCGATGCGTCCCTGAAGCCGCCGGCCCGGGAATCGTGGAGGTTCTCCTCGGTCCATCTCAACGTGCGTTCCGCCGCTTGCAGGAAGCGGCTCTCCCCGCTCCACCGATGGGCCCGCCACATGGCGCGGCTCACCAGCAGCTGGTCGGCCAGCAGACCGGAGGCGCAGCCGGCGGGGCGGCAGTGAGCGACCCGGCCGTCCCCGTCGACAAGCAACGCCAGCAGCGCTTCGGCGGTGCCCAGCGCAAGTTCCCCCCATTGCCGCTGCTCGAGCGTCTCGGCAGCATCGAGCAGGGCGAGGACGAGCCGGGCATTGCGGCCCGCGTATGCCGTCCGGTCCGTCCACCAGGCCGCCGCTCCCCCGGCGCCGCTCTCAACCAGCACCTGGCGCCCGTGGAAAAGGCGCCGCTCGCGGTCGTAGAGTTCCCCGCGCACGTAGGCGAGCTGCCTGTCCAGAAGGGGGGTGAAAACCTCCGGGTCCGCCTCGCGGGCCGCGAGCAACAGCTGCACCAAGCCGGCCTGATCGGCGGCGTCCCTGGCTCCCGACGGCGTCGTCCAGTCCGGGGTGTAGGAGAAGGAGCATATGCCGCCGGTTCGGGCATCCCAGATCGGCGACTGCAGCATGGTTTTCACAGTCGCCAGCCACATCTCGCGCGCCGTCCCGTTTCCGGAAAGTCTATTGTAGTGCAAGAGAAAGTGGAGAACCAACAGCTCGGGGAACTTCTCCGGGCCGCCGAAACCGCCGTGCACGGAGTCGTAGTCCGCGGCGACCTCGGCGAACACGCCGGCAGCCGACAGCGGGGTGGCGCCAGGACCGATCGTCCCCCGGGCGGCTTTCTTCACCAGCACATCGCGACGTTTTTCGTAATGATCGGCCATCTGCATCAGCCAGGTGCGCGCATTCCTCGCCGGAAGATCGGTGGCTGTCGACACAGGGCTGCCGTCGGGGAGGAGGAAGGCGAGGGCGGGCCAGCCCCGGGAAGCGTAGCGGCGCGCCAGGTCGGGGCGTTGGAAAGGATTCACACGGATCGCGGTGAACTTCTGCTCGATCAGATAGCGCACCGAGGGGTCATCGACGGGGAAAACTCCGTCGGCGCCCTCGGCGGAGAAGTAGAGCAGCAGGGGCAGATCCCGGTCCTGCGCCCGCTGAAGAGTCTGCCTGTCCCATGGGTTCCAGGGAATCCCGGCGGAATCCCTCACCGGGGCCGGGGCGACGTCGGGCGCCCTGCCGGTTCCGACTTCGGTGTCTTCATCCGATCGCCCGCCGCACGCCAGCAACGCAAGCGGCAGCAGCCACAAGCACTGCGGCAGGCTCACGGGGCCCGACTTTCCTCCCCGTGCACGGTTCCGGAAACGGGTGGAAGCAATCCGACCTCCACCGGGAAAAGGAGTGGAACGGAGGGTACAACGGCGCTGGGGGGCGCCGGGGAATCGATGGAACATGGCCTTGACTGCGATGGGTAGGTATTCCGCTCACCCCTGGAATTCAAGGACGTAGGTGTCGGGATTCTTCCCGTGCCAGACGATGCGGAAGAGGTCGGGGTATTTCCTGATCGCCGGCACCAGGTATCTCGCCGTCGAGGGGAAGGGGAGCTGGTCGACGACGACGTAGTCCGCCCCCCTGCTGCGCAGGTCGGCAAGCACCGTGTCGGGCTGCTTGAACTTGTAGCCGATCGTCCGCCGGCCCGAGACCACGTGCATCCAGAACCCCTTGCGGCAGGAAATCACCGAGTCGGAGGGAAGGTTGCCGCGGATCCACAGGCCGGCGTCGTAGTAGCGCTGCCAGCCCGGTTGGTACGGCCCGCGGGCGTACCGGGCCTGGCCCTGCAGTCCGTCGAGCTGGGAATTGAGCAGGAGCAACAGGGCGGTGGCGCCCAGGACCGCGGAAAGCGGCCGACCGGCGACCGGACTGAGCCTCGCGAGGAGGTCGCCGGCGACCCGCACGGCAAAGAACAGCAGCACCGGAATGGCCGGAAGGAGGAACCGGTCCCCCACCCAGGGCCACAGGAACATCAGGCCCAGGAACAGCACCCCGTAGATCCAGACCAGCAGATTCTCGCGCCTGCGGAGGCAGA
>JAPOZF010000726.1 GCA_026706165.1 Gemmatimonadota bacterium | reverse complement strand
GGCGAGACTCCTTTCCCATTCGTGCAGTGGCCCAAGCGAGCTTCGCACGTCGGTTATCGAAAAAATGAAACCAAGAAGCTTGGGAGGGGTTACCGCACAGGAACCCTCCCTCCTGTCCTTGAATTGGGGACGGAAGCCGGTCCTGTACCCTCCTCAGTCGCCCCCGACAACGAGGGAAGGTTCTAGAAACTGAGGTTTCTACTCAGATTTTACTGGGGATAATCGTCGCCAGCGGAACCGGCGAGTTCGAGCGCGACGTCACAACGGTCGCAAGATCATGGACATCTCGCGGCCTTCCATTTGAGGATGTTGGTGCACGATGGCGACGTCCAGAAGCTTTTCTGCGACTTCTTGCATGACCTGCCTGCCGCGGTCGCGGTAAGCCACCTGACGGCCCAGGAAGCGCATGCTGATTTTCACCAGATTTCCCTGACCGATAAACTCGCGAATGTGTCCGAGGCGGTACTCCATGTCGTGCTCGCTGATGTTGGCGCTTTTGATTCGCACCGTCTTCATCTGCACGGCCTGCCCCTTTTTGCGCGCCTCCTTGGCTTTCTTCTCTTTTTCGAAGCGGTATTTGCCGTAGTCCATGATACGGCAAACCGGGGGTCTGGCTTCCGGCGCGACCTCCACGAGATCCAGGTCTGCTTCCTCGGCCATCGCCATCGCCTGTGATGTTCCTACGATGCCAACCTGAGTTCCGTCGGAATTGATCAGTCGAATCTCCGGGACGCGAATGGCGTCGTTGATCCTCGTAAATGACAGTTGCTGTTTGGCGATAAGTTACCTCCTGGGGTTTGGGTTTTGACGTTTGGGAATTCATGACCGCTCGCATCCGAGTGCGAATGTACGGGAAAATATAACCGCCGGTTCTCCCGGTGAAAAGGCAACCGCCGCTGCTTTCCAACAGCAGCGGCATTGTGTCGGGCTCGCTGTTCTCGGTTCTTAATTATCGTATGTCAAGATTCGAAAAAAACCCGCGAATCGCTGCCGGCGAAATCGATATGGACGTCAAGGACGTATATGGAATCGGTCACGCTCTCGTCGACCTGCAATACTCTGTCGATCCCGCCTTCCTCAAGGACCACGGTATTGCCAAGGGGGTGATGACCCTCGTGGATGAAGACCGCCAGGTTGAACTGCAGGCGGCACTGGCAGTCTCTCCAGCCAATTCCGCTTCCGGCGGGTCGGCGGCCAACACGATGATTGCCCTTGCCCGCTGCGGCGGGCACGCCCACTACGCCTTTCGGGTCGGTGACGACAGGTGGGGAGACTTTTACTGTCGCGACTTGAGCGAGGCAGGCGTAGACAGCGGAGCCGCGTCCCGGGGCAGCGGGAAAACTGGCCAGTGCATGGTCTTTGTTACTCCGGACGCGGACCGGACCATGAATACGTTCCTCGGGGCGAGCGCCGGAATGGGACCCCGCCAGGTTGAGCGGCAGGCAATCCGCCGCAGCCGCTATGTTTATCTAGAGGGATACCTGCTGACCTCGGAATCGGGAATGGAGGCCTGCGATCTCGCCCGGCGATGGGCCCGCAGCGAGGGGGTCGGAGTGTCGATGACGCTATCCGATCCGGCGATCGTACAGGCATTCGGCGAGCGCTTCCGCGAACTGGTCGACAGCGGTGTCGACCTCCTGTTCTGCAACGAAGAAGAGGCTATGGTCTTTACCGGGTCGGGGGAACTCCACCAGGCAGTTTCAGAGCTGGCGCACCGCGTTCCGATCGCTGCGGTTACGCGGGGGGCCAGCGGTGCCCTGGTCGCCGCCGGCACAACCCAGGAACAGGTCGACGCCGTACCTGTGCAAGCCGTCGATACAACCGGAGCCGGGGACAGTTTTGCAGGCGGCTTCCTTTTCGGTATCTGCCGGGGCTACGGTATCGCCGAAGCCGCACGCCTCGGATGTTTTGCCGCCGCGGAGGTGGTTTCCGGGCTGGGACCGCGCCTGGAGCGGACCCTGGGCAATGAGATTGAATCCATTCTGGCGGGAACTACGACAATCTGATCACGGAGAAAGTGAAAGTGAAGGTCATCGTTTACTACGGGTTTACCGAGGAAGAGCTGGATGAAATGAAGGAGATGGTCTCGCGCCTTGGAGACCATCAACTGGTGCACGTCAGTACCGACGAGGAGGCTTTGGCCGACATTGCTGACGCCGAGGTCCTCATGGGTCAATTCCCCGCCGGCGTTACCAGCGCCGGCAAACGCCTCAGGTGGGTCCAGTCGTTCAGCGCTGGTATGGACAAGCTCCTGTATCCGGGGATCGTGGAGCGGGACGAAGTCGCCATTACCAACATGGCGGGGCTTTACGCCCCGCAGGGAGGTGAACATGCCTGGGCCCTGCTCCTGGCCCTGGCGCGCGGAATCCTTCCCGCCGTGCAGAGCCAGATACGCCGGGAATGGAAGGGAGGAGCCGCGGTGGAGCTGACAGGCGGAGTGCTCGGCATAGTCGGTCTGGGCGGTTTCGGCCAGGAAACCGTTAAACGGGCCGCCGGATACGACATGACGGTGCTTGCCCTGGACCCGGTTCGCACTGAGGCCCCGGATGGAGTCGCCGAGGTCGCCCCCCCTACCAAGGACAACCTGCATTCCATGCTCTCGCGTTCCGATGCGGTAGTGGTCGCCTGCCCGAGAACGAAGGAGACCTATCACATGATCGGCCGCGAGGAATTGGCGTGCATGAGGGAAACCGCCTATCTGGTATGCACCAGCCGCGGCGGGATCATCGACGAAGGGGCTTTACTGGAAGCCCTTGAATCCGGCTCCATCGCCGGCGCGGGGCTCGACGTCACCGAAGTCGAACCCCTGCCCGCCGACGATCCACTCTGGAACGCTCCCAACCTGGTCCTCACTCCGCATCGCGCCGGCGCCTCTCAGCACCGCCCGCGCAAGGTCTACGAGTTCTTCTCGGAACAGCTCGAACGCTACCTCAAAGGGGAGCCGGTTCTGAACGTAGTCGACAAACGGCTGGGATTCTGAACCGGGGCGTCAGTAGCCCAATCCCCGCAGGTAAGCACGAGTGCCGGCGCTGCGCCGGGCCTCGCTTATCGGATCGTCCGCTCCGGCCACCGGCTCACCCGGGCAACTTGTGATCACCCCATCGTACCCCAGGTCATCCAGGGCCTTGAGCACCGCCGGAAAGTCGACGTTTTCCGCGACGCCGACGTCGCACCAGACCGGATTGTAACGTCCGTCTTCAGCGCGCGTGCAGGAGCTGTAGTCCTGAAGATGGACGTAGTTGAACTGGGTCCAGAAATCCCGGATGGAGGCGACCGGGTCGTATCCCCAGAGTTGGGCGTGGGAGACATCGATGCAAAGCCTGGCTTTTTTCAGGCAGCTCATGTACAACTGCCACTGGGCGATCGAGTCGACCAGCGTGTTGGTGTGAATGTGATAGCTTAACTCCAGGTCCATTGTGGAGGCGTAATCCGCCCACTCCTCGGCCCCTTCTGCGGCACGGCGGATCTCGTCGTCGCCGGCTTCCCTTCCCTCGGGTTTCCCACCGCTCATGAACATGAAGCATTCGACCCCCATCTCGGCAGCGAATTCCATGCGCCGGCGATTCGCCTCTACGTGCCTGAAATCCCTGTCGTCCGGCGACCCGAGGGCGGTAAAGACCGTCATCGGCATGCCGGCGTCAGCGCACACCTGTTTGAGGCGGCTGGGGGGGCCGAGCCAGTCGAGGGGGAAGCGCCCTTCCCAGCTGTCCCACCCGGCTTCCCTCAGGGCGACCAGTGA
>JAPOZF010000318.1 GCA_026706165.1 Gemmatimonadota bacterium | reverse complement strand
CTCGACGGCGCGGGGGTCAGCGGCTGTTTCATCAACGGCGAAATCGAGGACCTGCGGGGCACCCGGGACCCGGAAGCCAAGGAGATGTCTGCACCGGAGCCGGATTTCGACGCCGGTTTCCGTCCCCGAAACCCCGCCTACGCAGGGACAGGCTACCGGCCTCCCCCCGAAATCCCGTAGATTGTTGTGGACCGCGACACACACACGGGACGCGGGAGACCCGAGATGACACCACCACGACTGCTGGCAATGGCGCTGATTCTTTCCGGGGCGACCGCGGCGCAGGCCCTGACTCTGTTCCGTATCGGCGGGGAGGATCTTCCCGAGCCGGAGCTCGAGGCGCCGTTCGACTTCGTTCAGCTGCCCTGGGAAGGGATCGACGGGAATCAGTTCGGGGGCATGATCAACCTCGAACTGCAGCCCGGGTTCATCTCCCCGAAGTTCGCCGATTCAGAGGTGAATCTCACGCCTTCGACGCTGGAGGGGAATTTCCGCTACAAGGACCTGGGCGGCGACTGGCAGATCCCCGAGCGCGTTCCGCAGTACATCGACCGCCGCTGGTCGGTCCGCTTCGCCGACGCCGACCCGAACTCCTACTACGCCGACGACCGCAGCATCGAATACCTGTTCGACTTTCAGAGACAGGTGCACCTCAGCCGCATCCGCTTCTACACCCGGGTGGACGACGGCACCATCGTAACCTGCGGTTTCGGGAGGAACCAGGCCGGCAGGGGATGCCGCAACGGCAATCTCGAACCTATCCCCGAATTCCTCATCGGCACCAGCGACGGCGACCCCGCAAAAGAAGGGACCCGCCCCTTCATGCCGCGGTATCATCAGCGCGTCGGCCCGGGAGAGCGCTACGATTTCGACGTCGTGTACGAAGGCCAGGGACGCGACCTCGTCGACCTGAGTTTCCCGTCGATTCCGACTCAGCGCCTGCTGTTCAAGATTTCCGGACAGCAGGGAGTGGAGTGGGAGATCGCCGAGTTCGAGATCTACGCCAGCGGTTATGCGCCGACCGCCCGCTACACCTCCAACGTCATCGACCTGGGGGAGGAGTTCAGCCTGGGAGACCTTGCCTGGGCGGGGCTGCAGGGAAGCGACCCGGACAGTCGCGTCGAAATCACCATGCGCAGCGGCGACGATGAACAGCCCAACGTATACTGGCGCCGGACTTTCCGGGGGGACGAGCAGGTCCCCTTTTCGAGCAGGGGCGCCCCGCTCACCCCCGCGGCCTACAACCGGCTGGAGCCGCCCGAGAAAGGGGACATCCGCCACGACAACGAGAACTGGGTGACCTGGAACGCCGCCTACGACTTCGCTCCCGGCAGGGGGCGCGCCAACGCCGACCGCCCGCGGCGCTACGTCCAGTTCGATGTCTCGTTCCTGTCGACCCCCGAGTCTGGCGGACAGGTGCAGTACCTGCAATTCCCCGCCTCTCCCCCCCTGATCACGGAGGCCCCGGCGGAGATCACCCCGGCCGCCGCGCCGGTGGGGGAAGTTACTGCCTTCACCTACCGGATCAGGCCCCGGCTCGAGCCGGGAGACGGAGGTTTCGACGGCATAACAATCGAAACACCGGCGCAGATCGTCGCGGTGGAGCCAGTGGGGCGAATCGGCGGCAGCGAAGTCGAGGTCGAGGTCATACGAATGGACGAGGAGGGTTTTGCCGTTCAGATTCCCCGCGTCGACATCGAGCGCACCGAAGAGCTGGTCGAGGTCACTTTCCAGGCCCGGGTGTTCGAGTACGACACCCCCTTCATCGCCCGCCTTTCCGACAGCGAGACCCCCTTCGAGGTTCCGCAACCGGTCACCGAAGGGGACGCCGACGAGGCGACCGACAGCAACCGCCTGCGGGTTGCGCTCACCGATATCCCCGACCGCGCCATCGAGTCGATAAGCCTCTCCTCTCCGCTGTTCACCCCGAACGGAGACGGAGTCAACGACGCTCTCCGGATCGAGTACGAGCTGGTGAACCTCAGCGGAGACGTTCCGGCTGTCGTCGGGGTGTACGACCTGTCCGGGCGCCGCGTCGGCGAGGTCGATGCCGCCGGCCCGGGGGTGAGCGGCCTTTTCAGCGTTTCCTGGGACGGCACGGGCGAGGGCGGGGTCCTGCCTCCCGGGCTGTACCTGCTGCAGCTCGAGATCGCCACCGACACCGGCAGCGACCGGGCCGGGCGCATCGTCTCGATCGCTTACTGACAAGCGGGGTGAGGAATCGGAACAAGCCCGGACAGGCCGCTGTTCTCCCGTCCCTGGATCCCTCAAGCCCCGGAAAGAGCCGGTCCTGGCTTCTATCCCGGCCCCGGCCCTTCCGCCCCGGGATGTACCCTCCACTACCGAAATGCGTGGAATGCGGTCGCCGCGAAACGGTCTTTCGGTGACCGAGACGAGAATCTGGCACCTGGCTCCGGCCGGGGATTTCACCGCCGGCCTTCCGATCGGAACCGGGCGGCTCGCCGCCATGGTTCTGGGAGACCCTGTTGCCGAGCGCCTGGCCCTGAACCACGAATGGCTGTGGCGAGGCCGGAACCGGGACCGCGACACCCGGCCTCGATCCCACCTGCTCGCAGAGGTACGACAGCTATTGCTGGAGGGTCGCTGGACAGAGGCAACGGTTCGCGGCAACCAGGCCTTCGGCAATATCACCGGCGACCCCGAAGAGCCGATCCACATCGATCCGTATCAACCTGGAGGGGACCTGTTTTTTCGGCTCGACCACGGGGAGGCTACCGGCTATCGGCGCGAGCTCGATCTGCGGACTGGAGTTGCCGCGGTCGAGTACCTGGCAGACGGGGCGCGCTTCAGGAGGGAGTACCTCGCGCATCTGCCCGGCGACCTGTTGCTGGTGCGCCTGACCGCCGACCGCCCCTTCGGGGGACGGGTCTGGCTCGACCGTCTCGCCGACGGGCACTGCGAGGTGGAGCGTCGCATGCTGGTTCTCGACGGCTCCTTCCGGGACGGCATCGATTTCCGAATTCAGGTACAGCCGCGGATGGGCGGGGGATCACGGCATTGGGAAAACGACGTTCTCGTGTTCTCCGGGGCGAGTGAGCTCCTGCTGGAAATCGACCTCGCTACCTCGGCGTGCGGTCGATCTCCCGGCCGGGAGTGCGGGGAGCGGTTCCTGGAGCGCCCTGAGTGGGGGGAGCTGCTTCGATCTCACGAAGAGGTGTACCGAAGGCTCTACGGCGGTCTGGAACTGGGGGTGGACCTGCGGTCATCGACCTTGCCGACGGACGAGCGGGTGGCCGCGGCGCGGCGCGGCGCGGAAGACCCCGGTCTGCCCCTTCTCTTTTTCAACTACGGGCGCTACCTCCACCTCGCCTCCACGGCCAACGCCGATCTTCCTCCCAACCTCCAGGGCAAGTGGAACGAGGAAACGGACCCCAGCTTCCGCAGCGACTACCACCACAACGTCAATCTCGAGATGAACTACTGGCACGCCGAGGCCGGCCACCTCCAGGCTTCCACCGAGTTGCTGTTCGCCCACGCCGAACGGTTTCTCGAGCACGGAAGCAAGGCGGCCCGCGACCTGTACGCCTGCGAGGGGGTGGTGATTCCGCTGCAGACCGATCCCTGGGGCCGCGCCACCCCGGCATGGTACGGCTGGGACGTCTGGATCGGCGGGGCCGCCTGGCTCGCCCAGCACTTCTGGTGGCACTACGAGTTCAGCCTCGACGCCGAATTCCTGCGGCGGCGCGCCTATCCCTTTTTCAGGGAGGTCGCCGCCTTCTAC
>JAPOZF010000641.1 GCA_026706165.1 Gemmatimonadota bacterium | reverse complement strand
TCCCGGCCGGCGCCCACACCGGCGACCGCGTGTTCCCCATCCCCGAGCTGACCGATGAGATGCTGGAAGAGATCCGGCTCGACGATGGATCGATAGACGAGTGGTACGATCTTGTGGGCGAGCCGGTCATGACCCCGCTGGATTTCCAGGACCATCCCCGCGGCAACCGTCTGGCCGACCCGGCAGAACTGGATTTCCGCATCTGGCTGGCCTGGCACGACGACCCGGACCGGCTGTATGTCGCCTTCGTGTCGAGCGACGACGAGTATTCGAACTCACATGACTACGATGGAAAATCCCGGCTCCTGGAGCATGACAGCATCGCTCTGGCAATCGACGGAGACCACCGGGGCGGGCACGGAGGCGTCGACATTACGGCACCGGAAGACTGGGGGGATTTTCACGGGCAGGCACAGCTGTACGAGGCAGTGTCCCGTACTGTGACCGGCCTGCCGACCTTGAATGCCCCGGATATCCTCCGTCAGACGGGGAGTTTTTCCTGGACCGTCTCTCCACCCTACGGGGACGGAGGAGGAGGTGTCGCCGGGGAAAACCCGACGGTCAGCGTGATCGAGCTGTACGTCACCCCTTACGACTTCTGGGAGGGATGGGACAGCGGGCCGGGGGAGACCGCTTTCAGCGATCTTGCGGCAGGGAAGGGAATCGGGTTTGCGGTCATGGTGTACGACTGGGACGAGACAACCGGCTCGTGGGAATACTTTACGGCGATACAGACCGAACGGCCCTATACCGACATGGTCGACCTTCGGGCGGATGTCTTCCTCGATGGGCTGCTGCTGCCGGCCAACCCGGAAGGCACCGCGGTCGAGGGCAGTACCTGGGGACGGATCAAGGCTACCCTGAGATAATTAAAAAGCCTGCGCTGCACGTTTTTGCCCGATCACTGGCATTCCCAAGGAACGCCGTCAAAAGGCAGGTCAGACCGGAGCAGCCTGGGTTCTCCCTCGAACTTGACAAATCCGGCAATCTTTGGTGACGCCGGCCTTTTCGGTCTCAAATTTGAGCCTTCGGGGACACGCGGATTCCTGAGGCCACCATTTCGAATTTCGGGGCCTCCGCAAGCCCGGGCGGCTGCGCCGAGGATTCCGCCTGATAGTGCTCCTCCGCGCCCTGATCGGCCACCTGCAACAAACCATGGACAGTGGCCAAACGCCCGCTGATCTCCTGCGGCACTGTATAGGCGTAACTCCCGTCCTCATGGCGCGCTACGTGCACGCGCAATCCCGCTGCGGTATCCAAGGCGCGCAGCACGAGCCAGCAGCCCGCCTTTTGGCATACCTCATGGACGGTACCCGTAACGGTAACCGGCTGGTCCAGATACCGTTCGGGCTCAGCCAGGACTGCCTCTACCGGCAAGGCTTCCTGCGGCATGCCGGCTGTGCCGAAGAGATCGTCCTCCGGTGTGTCCAGCCGTGCGCAAGCCGCGCACACCAGCATGAGCACTAGGCTCGCCCATCGCATGGTTTGAATTGTGGCAGCGTTTTTCATGATTTCAGGCGGCCCGAGCCGTCCGGCGTCGTTTCAATAATCTCCCAAAAATCAGCCCTCTTCCAACATGTCGACATGCCGGCGCGGTTGGAGTCCCGCAGCCTGTCGCGGAGCTTCTGAATTCGCTGCGGCGGGATTGGAAGTCCCAACAGGGGATGCCGGGCCTGGACCGATCCGGAGTCGGCACCGGAGATCAGGCGGGTTGCGAGAAGACAGCGCCGATGCTGACGGAAACCGAACAGTGATCCAGGACCCTGAGACACCTCCCCGGGCCCCCGGCCTCGACGACGTCCGCCGGGCTCTCGGCAGCCGGCGCCCCGAAACCGTGCCGGGGTGCCGCGCCGCGGTGGCCGTGGTCTGCTGCGAGCGCGCCGGGGCGCTGCACCTGCTGTTCATCGAGAGTGCCCAGAGAGCCGGCGATCCCTGGTCCGGGCACCTCGCCTTTCCCGGGGGGCGCCTCGAAGCGGTCGACCCCGGGCCCCGGGCCGCTGCCGAACGGGAGACCCGGGAGGAGGTCGGCCTCGACCTGGGCCCGGAGGAGTACCTGGGGCGCCTCGACGATCTCGCCACGGTGACCACCTCCATGCGGGTCGCCGCTTTCGTGTACGGAATCGCCGGACCGCGGCCGCCGCGGATCGGCGACGAGGTGGAGGAGGCGTTCTGGTATCCGTTGGCGGAGCTGCTCGACCCGGAGCGGCAGGCGCTGCGGGAGTTCGAGCACCGCGGCGAGCGTGACTTCTGGCCGAGCATCGACCTGCGGCGCCCGGGCAGTCCCTTCCTGTGGGGGGTGACCTACCGCTTCGTCGGGCACTTGGCGGAACTGCTCGGAAGGCCCTTGCCCGGGGCCTGAATGTCTGCGCGCGATTCCGCGGGAACCGAGCGGCCCTGAAATCCGGCCGCTTTGCCCTCTCCCCCCGTGACCCGGGGCCCCCTGCCCGGGGCCTGACCTACTCGACGGCGACCTCCTGAACCAGCAGGTACTGACCCGGCAGCAGCCGGCCCGTGACCTCCACCGGCCTGAAGTGGGAGCCGCTCCCGAGAAAGGCCTCGTTTCCGGAGCCGAACTGCAGGTAGTGGTAGATGCGGCCGTCCCCGGTCTCGAGGTGGTGCAGGTGGCCGAGCTGGCAGGAGTGCGGCAGGTCGGCGACGTCGAGGCCGCACTGGCACTTGTTCACCCCGGCGAGGGTGACCTGCTCCCCGGGGTCGTTGCGGAAGGCGGCGAAGTCGATCAGCGGCACCGTGGTCACCGGTTTCAGGGAGTCGGCGTGAACCAGGGCTCCCCGCTCGAGCAGCCGGCCCCACACCCGCACCACCGAGCCCGGCCCGGTTTCCTTCAGGGCGCTCGCGTTTTCGGGGGTTTCGAGGAAGGCGTACACCCCCTCCTCGGTCACCAGGGCGCGGCCGGCGATCTCCTGCTCCGCCTGCAATTCCGCGGGGGCGCCGCTCTCCGATGCCGCCGTGAAGAAGCTGTTGATGTCGACGATCACGCCGTGCCCCTCGAAAGGGGCGCTCGGCTCTGCCTGCTTCTGGCCGGCCCACGCGGCCATCGCGGCCGCGGCGACCATCAGTACCTGTGTTGCCGTTCTCATCGCTGTCTCCCCGGAATTATGGTTTCGGTGTGACGGTGCGGCACCTCCCGGCTCCACCGCCGGAGAGGGCCGCACGTGCATGGGTTAACTCGATTGCGGAGGGTCGCGGTGCTGGCCCGGCTCCGGGCCTGCGCTTCAACAGCCGCCCAACCGGCCATTGCCCGCCTCAGTCGTAGTTGCTCCGCTTGTGATCCCCCATGAGGCGCCGCTGCCGCGGCGTCGCCCGGGCGAGGATGTCGGGATCGAACCGGAAGCGGTTGAGGTAGGGCGGGTATTTCTGGGTGATGATGCGCTGCGCGTAGTGCACCTGCAGCAGGTAACGCACCTGATTGCTGGTGTTGGCGGTGCCCTGGTGCCAGACCTCGCTGCGGAAGATCACCACGTCCCCCGCCTTGCAGAAAATCCCCTTCGGCGGAGACCCCTTGTACCCGGTGTCCCCGTCCGGAGGCCGTCCGGCGCGGTGGCTGCCGGGGACGAAGGCGGTCGGGCCGAGCTCCTCGTAGAGGTCGTCGAGGTAGTAATGGGCGGTGGTGATGTACACCGGGATGCGCAGGCGGGGATCGGCCATCAGGTCTTCGGGTACCGTCAGGGGCTGCCAGTCGGCATGCAGGTTCTGGTCGGGCCGCCCCGGGCCGGTCAGCCAGGC
>JAPOZF010000314.1 GCA_026706165.1 Gemmatimonadota bacterium | reverse complement strand
CCTCGAAGCTGCCGTTCTCCTCGCTGGTGTCGCACAAGGGGAACTTGACCCCGATGGTGGTGGCCGGGGTCATGATGCCGGGGAAGAGGTTGGCGCGGCCGTCGCGGTGCCAGTCCTGGTAGTCGGTTCCCGGCAGCGGGATGTTGGAATCGAAGTGGGTCCAGACGTAGTCGTCGCCGAGCGCCTGCCGGAGAAAGGCGGCGACCGCGGGATGCTCGAAGATCTCCGGGTCGACGAAGGGCTCGCGGAAGGGGACGCGGACGTTGTAGCGGCCCCGGCCCCGGGGCGGGTTCTCCCCCTGTCTTTCGATGCCGGCGTTGCGGACCGGCACCCAGGCCTCGAGGATGCGGTCGATCTTTTCGTGCGGGATCAGGTCCTCGAAGACCGTGAATCCGTTGATGCGGAATTCCAGGAGCCTGGCGTCGATGTCGTATTCGGAGGAGGCGGTCACTGTCGTCTCAGGTTCGTTGCAGGCGAGCCACCCGGGAGCGGGGGTTCCGGCCGCGGGCAGGAGGTGCGCGGGATTGCCCGTCCCCGGGCGCGCGCGGTCAGGCTCGGGTCGTGGCGGCGGCGGAATATAGATTCCGCTCCGAAGGGTTGACAACCGGTTCCGGGCCGGGCGGTATTTGCGGCCGCATCAAAGTTCGCGCCCCAATACCCCAGAGACAGGGAGGTCCGATGAAGGCAGTCATGGCCTTCGACCTCGGGGAGGAGTTCGTCGCCGACCTGCGCGCCTCCTTCCCGGAGGTCGAGTTCGCCCTCGCCTACAGCGAGGAGGAGCAGCTCGCGCAGGCCCCCGACGCCGAGATCTTCTTCGGCACCATCAGCCGCGAAGCGTTTCTCGCCGCCGCCCGGCTGAAGTGGTACCAGTACATCGGCATCGGCTTCGACACCGAACTGCGGCGCGTCCCGGAGCTGATCGACAGCCCCGTGGTCATGACGGTGAGCCGGGAGACGCACGTGGTCCCGATGGCCGATTACGTCTTCGCGATGATCCTGTCGTTCGCCCATTGCATCCCCGGGCTGATCGCGGACCAGAAAGCCCGCTGCTGGGACCCGCACAAATGGGCGGTCACCGAGCTGGCCGGCTCGACCATGGGGGTGCTGGCCATGGGGGACATCGGCAGGGCGGTGGCGCGCCGGGCGCAGGGGTTCGACATGGAGGTGTACGCCGTCGACCTCGCGCCGATGGAGCCGCCGCCGGGAGTCCGCGAGGTGTGGGGCCCCGAACGACTCGACGACCTGCTGAAGATATCGGACTGGTTCGTCGTCACGGCGCCGCGCACTCCGGAGACCGAGGGGCTGATCGACGCCCGCCGCTTCGGGATCATGAAGCGCAGCGCCCACCTGATCGTCGTCTCCCGCGGCGGCATCGTCGACGAGGAGGCGCTCGCCGCCGCCCTCGCCTCGGGAGAGATCGCCGGGGCCGGCTGCGACGCCCTGTGGCCGGAACCGCCGGCGCCCGACAGCCCCCTGTGGGACCTTCCCAACATGCTGATCTCGCCGCACTCGTCCGCCCACTCGCCGCAGATGTGGGAGCGGCGCCGGCAGATCTTCAAGGAAAACCTGGGCCGCGACCTGGCAGGCGAGCCCCTGAGGTTCGTTTGCGACAGAAAGAGAGGATACTGACCCGCATGGCACTGACCGAAGCGATCGTCGTCAACTGGAGGGAATCGCGCACTTATCTCGGCCACGACAACGCCGTCGTGTCCCCGATTCTGACCCCGGCAGGAGGGGACAACGGCATCTCCTCCTGCCTGCAGTACATCGGCGCCTTCGCCAGACATTCGCTGCAGGGGCGCAAGAACTCCGACAACCACTCCCACGACAGCGCCGAGCAGTACTACTACATCCTTTCGGGGGAAGGGGAGGTGCTGATCGGCGACGAGCGCCACCCGGTGCGGGAGGGCTCGGTCACCTACTTCCCGCCGGGAACGCCGCACCAGTACCTCAACGAAGGCACCGACGAATGGGCCGAGCACCTGATCATCACCTTCCCGACGGAGCGGACCGGCAGCGCCCCGCGGGTGCTCAACTGGCGCGACGTGACCCCGGCCTTCGGCGTCCACGGCGACGCGGTTACCTGGAAGCTGCTGGAATCGGTCGACGAGCCGGAGCCGGACACCGACCGGCCCTGCCTGCTGAAGTCATACTACCTGGCCAGACAGGCGGTCATGCGCGGCAAGGCTTCGGATTTTCACGTCCACGACGACAAGGAGCAGGTCTACTACATACTCGAGGGAGAGGGGCTGGTGATCGCCGACCGCTGGGTGCACCGGGTCGGGGAAGGGGACACCGTGTACCTGCCGCGCGGCGTCGCCCACCAGATAATCAACGAGGGGTACGACGGCTGGCTGTCGTACCTCGTGGTCAGCTGAGGGAGGAGACCATGATTACCCGTCACCCCGACATCCTTCGCGGCGACATCGCCCGCGTGCTGAGCGCCGCCGGCGCCGACGGCCGCAACGTCGAGATCGTCGCCGGCCACCTCACAGGGGCGGAGCTGTGCGGCGTCCAGACCCACGGGATCTTCCAGATTCCGTCGTACATCGAGCAGATCGAGAAGAAGGAGCTGATCCCCGACGCCTGGCCCGAACTGCTCAGAGACTCCGGCAACCGCGCCGCGGTCACCGGCAACGTCGGCTTCGGCCACGCCGCCGCCGACTTCTCGGTGCGGCTTGCGGTGCGGAAGGCCCGCGACCACGGCCTCGCCCTCGTCGGGCTCGTCAGGGCCAACCACATAGGCCGCCTCGGCCACTACGCCGAGATCGCCGCCGGGCAGGGGATGATCTCGATGATCTGGGGATCGGGGTACTCGGTGACCAGCGCCAGGGCCGCCCCGTTCGGGGGCCGCGACCGCGTCCTCGACACCAACCCGTACTGCGTCGGCATCCCCGCAGGGGAGGGCAGGCCCCCGGTGATCGTCGACTTCGCCACCACCGCGGGCTCGGCGGTGAAGGTGATGAACGCGCAGCGCCGCGGCGAAGAGCTGCCTCCCGGCATGATCGTCGACGGCGAGGGCAGGCCGAGCACCGACCCCGGAGACTTCTACGGCGGCGGGGCGCTCGCCCCGTTCGGCGGCCACAAGGGGTACGCCATCATGACCGTGGTCGAGCTGATGGGCCGGGTGTTCGCCGGCGCGGACGGCCACGCCCGCGAGGGGGAGGGGACGCCGATGATGCGCCACCAGGGGGTGACCTTCCTCGTCATGCGCGCCGATGCCCTCGGACCGATGGACGAGTTCCTGACCCGCGCCGGGGCCACCCTCGACGGCATCAGTGGCAGCGAGCCGGCCGCCGGTTTCGAGGAGGTGCTCTACCCCGGCCAGAAGGAGGAAGCGACCAGGCGCAGGTGGGCCGAAGGCATCCCGCTGGCCGACGACGTCTGGGAGATGTTCACGCAGGCGGCGCTGAAGGTCGGGGTCGAGCTGTAGCGGAAGCAGAAAGCCCGGGCGCCGGGTGGGCGGCCGGAAGTCCCCGCGAGCATGGCCGCGGGGCCCGGGGCCGCCGGTGGTGTCCGCGCCGGGATCGGCCGAACCTCCCCGGTTCGCCGGAAAGGCTCACCGAAGGCGGGAAAGCTCAGCCGTAGAGACCGGCCACGTACTCTTCGTAGCCGTTGTAGAGCAGGGTAGGCCGCCACTCCCAGACCCCGATCATGCGCTCCTGCGCCTGCGACCAGCGCGGGTGGGGCACGTCGGGATTGACGTTCAGCCAGAAATCGTACTCCCGGGAATTTACGATGTTC
>JAPOZF010000573.1 GCA_026706165.1 Gemmatimonadota bacterium | reverse complement strand
CGCCGCAGGCCAGGTCGAGAACCGTGGCCCCGCGAATATCTCCCAGGATCTCGAAAAGGGAATAGGCTTCGACGAATTCCCGGAAGGGCAGTTGCTTCGACTCCTTGTAGGCCTCGGCGATCGGATCGTACTGGTTCTCGGGGTTCACGAATCTCTCTCCGGATCGGAACCACCGGTACCGGAAAGAAGGGTCGAAACCTCGGCGATCAGTTCGTCGTTGCCGAACGGCTTCTGCAGCACCCTGTCGGCCCCGGCATTCGCCGCGAGAGTCGCGGCCAGGTCCGGCGTCTGGTGCATTCCGCCTCCGGTCATGGCAATGACCGGGATTCCGGGGCGGGCCTTGCGCAGCTGTTCGATCAGCTCGACGCCGCTCATGCCCGCCATGTTGACGTCGGTCACGACGAGGTCCGGCCTTTTCTCCGCGGCCGTCTCCAGGACCGCGGAGCAGCGGTCCGCCTCGAGAATCTCGTGGCCCGCCTCCCGCAACAGCATCCCCAGCGCGAAGCGCACCTCCGGGTCCTCGTCGCCGAGCAGTATGGCCGCCATGCTCAGGCCCCCGTTTCCAGCCTGGGGATGAGGATTTCGAACGCCGCCCCGTTCCCGGGGGAGGAGTACACGGAGATCTTTCCGTCCCATCCCTGGACCAGGCTGTAGACGATGGCGAGGCCGAGCCCCGTGCCTTCTCCCGCCTCCTTGGTGGTGAAGAAGGGATCGAAGATCTGGTCCCTGACCTCGGGGGCCATGCCCGGGCCGTTGTCCGCCACCGTAACGCGGACGTACCTGCCGGCCGCCAGTCCCTTGGCGCGCGCTCCTTCGGCATCGAGGGTGCGGGAGCCGACGCCGATCTCGATCCTGCCCCTGTGGTCCATCGCTTCGGCAGCGTTCTTCACCAGGTTGGTCAGCACCTGGTGGAACTCCGTCCTGTTGACGCGAACGGCCACGGGGTCGGCGGCGATCCGGGTGTCGATCTCGACCTCTCCGAGATTCCCCCTCGCCTTTTGGACGAAGGCGGCGAGATCCTCGGCCGGGAACATGTCGTGGGTTTCCTGGGTTCCGCCGGCGGGAAAGGCCAGGGTCCCCTTGACGACATCGCAGCCGTGCTCGGCCGCCTTGAGGATATGCCTGATCCGGGTCCGTTGTTCTTCGGGCAGGTCGCCGCGGTCCAGGGTGAGCTGGGCAAGGGTGACTATCGGCTGCAGCACGTTGTTGAACTCGTGGGCGAGCCCGCCGGTAAGCGCTCCCATGGCGGCCATCTTGTAGGCTTCCCCGAGCTGCTCCTCCATGGCGCGGCGCTGCGCGATCGCCTCCTCGAGCTGCGCCACCGTCTCTTCGAGCTCGCCGTTCAGCCTCCGGATCTCGCGCCAGCGCCGCCCGGCGAACCAGGCGGTCACCAGCGCCAGGGCGGGAACCGCGGCAATCACCTCATCGAGGTTCCATTCCTCGTACTTCCGGGTAAAGTCGAAGAAGATCTCGATCAGCTCGATGGAGGCGAAGAAAAAGATGATGAGGGCGCATGCCGCAACGGCGATGATCAGGTCCCTGGTGGAGGCGTTCATGGTGGATCCTGCCCTTGTGAAAAGCGAGGTCCGGGAACGCGGGCGGTTCCTGGGGGTTTTGTGGATGAGGCCGGGGATGGGCAAATAAGGGCCGCACCCGGGAACGATCAAGGCGGGAGTGAGTCAGGCTACCCGGCGAACCCCCGCCGCCCGGTTCCGGTGGGGACCGCCCCTTGCCAGGGGGAACGCAAACCGTTACTTGCGTAGCGTTCCGCCGGGGACAGGCCAACCGGAATACCCCCTCCCCGGCCCACCTCACCCCGAGGAGGCTGACCATGAGTCAGGCGACCCGCCCCGACGACGCTCCCTCTGCCGGGCCGCTGGAATACCACCGGTTGTGCGCCGCCGCCGACGTCGCCGAAGGAGAAAGCCGCCCCTTCAGCGTCAACGGCACCCACCTCGCCCTCTTCCGCTACCGGGGCCGCTTTCACGCGGTCGACAACCGCTGCCCCCACATGGGCTACCCCATGTCCAAGGGCAGCATCCGCGACGGCGTCCTCATCTGCCACTGGCACCACTGGGAGTTCGACCTCAACACCGGCGGCTGCTTCCTCACCTCGGGGGACGACCTGAAGACTTTCCCTGTCGAGGAGCGGGACGGGTGCCTGTACGTCGGCCTTTCCGCCGACGAGCGCGAGGCCGCGGCCCGGCGACTCATCGAGAGGGGCAAGAGGGCCCTGGAGCAGGGCCTCAAGGACCGCAGCTCCTTCCTCATCGCCAAGGCGGTAACCGCCCTGCGCCAGGCCGGGGCCGGTCCGCGCGAGATCATACAGCAGGGCCTCTACTACGGGGCCCACAAGACCAGCGAGGGCTGGTCCTCCGGTGTGACCATACTCACCCTGGCGGCAAACCTGTGGGAGGACATCGACCCCGGGGACCGCAACCTCTTTCTCGTCCACGGCCTCAGCCAGATCGCCAACCGCACCTCGGGCAGCTCGCGGCGGCAGCGCTTCCCCTTTCCGCGCGCCGGCAGCGACCCCGACCTCGAGACCATGCGCCGCTGGTTCCGCCGCTACATCGAACAGCGCGACCGCGGGCCGGCCGAGCGCATCCTCCTCACCCTGCACGACAGGGGCTACCCGGCAGGGACGCTGGCCGACCTCGTCTTCACGACCGCCACCGATTTCTACTTCACCGGGGACGGCCACGCCCTCGACTTCGCCAACAAGATGTTCGAGGCCCTCGATTGCGTCGAATGGGAGGGGGCCCACGAAATCCTGCGCCCCATCGTCGTCGACCTGGCAGGCCGCACCCGGCACGAAGAGACCTCGCGCTGGTCGGACAGCGTCCCGGTTCTCGAGGAGATCTTCACCCGCCTCGACGACATCTGGAAGGAGAACCAGGAGAACGAAGCGGCTCTCGACATTTCCGACTTCGCCCGGGTCATGCTCGGCGACGACTTCGAGCCGATCCTCGCCGAGATCGAGGCCCGTCTGCGCGCCGGGGTCGACCCGCGCGACCTGTGCCGCGCCATGACCTGCGCCGCCGCCTTCCGCGTCGCCCGCTTCCACCTCAAGAACGAGGGGGACTGGCACGACGTCGCCAACATCTACTCCTATGCCCACGGCCTCTACCGCGCCTTCCACCTCGCCCCCGGAAAGGAGCTGCTGCGCGGCATCTTCCACGGCGCCGTCTTTCTGACCTACCTGCGCTGGCTCAACATGCCCGCCGCCCGCCTGCCGCGCCCGGGTCAGCGCCTCGACGAATCCTTCGCCGGCCCCGAAGCGATGCTCGAGCGGCTGCAGGAGTTCGCCGACTTCCAGAAGGTCTTCGAGGCCGAGGTGCTTGTGAACCAGTACCTGGAGGAGGGGCACGACCTGACCCGGCTGCGCCATACCCTCGCCCACATCCTGCTGCGCGAGGACGCCGAGCTGCACATGTTCCAGATCCTGGAGGTCGCCTTCCGCCACTTCGACCTGAGCGGCGACGAAGAGGAAAAGCGGATGCACATGCTCGCGGCCACCCGCTACATCACGGCGCAGAAGCTGATGAAGGGGATCCTCTGGTCGACGGAAAACGCCGAGCGCCTGCAGCGGGGCGATCTGCTGTCGGAACGCGAGGACGACGATTGACGTGGAGCCTGAAAGCCGCGGGGCGGAACACTCCATTCGTCCCGCCGCCGGGCGGCCCCGGCGGCGACGGACCGGGCGCTTTTTCAGCGCTGGTGGAACTGACCGCTGCCGTTTGACATCCCCTGTCGCG
>JAPOZF010000806.1 GCA_026706165.1 Gemmatimonadota bacterium | reverse complement strand
GCCGTACACCCTCGGTACGACTCGCTCAGGCGCCTTGTGAGCCGGGCGCCTCGGCCTCCCAATTTTGTCAACCTAATCTCTGCGACGGGACACTAACTCCACCTCAATTCCTCTCCTCCCCCCGAGGGTCAAGAAGGAATCGGGTACGGCCGGTCCCGGGCTTCATACCCGGATCGGCCTTTTTCATGTGCGGGGCCCTGCTCGCAGGCGTTGACCGCGAGTCCCGGGAACCGGTACCGGCCGCGCCGGAATCTTGACACCCCGGCCCCGGGACCCCAACCTGACCGCTGCGGGGGGCGATCCTGTAATTTCTGTTCCGGATGCGGGCCGGACCGAGAGCTCCCGGGATGGGCGGCACCGGCGCGGCCAAGGCATCGCTGCAGTGGCTTGCCGGTGCCATCGGCAGGTCTGTGCATCCCCGGCCTGCCGTGGGTGCTGGCAGCCGCCCTCGATGAGTTTTTTCCATCACCCCCACAGGCCCGCGGCTGACCGCTTCTCCTCCCGGCACCCTGGTGGCAAGCCGCCGGCAGTGCCTCCGAACAGGTGGGTCTCCATGACACTGATCAGCACTGAAGAGGTGCAGCAGTTTCGCGATCTGGGTTACTTCGTCACCGGCGTGGTTTTCTCTGAGGAAGAGCTCCAGCGGATGGCGGCGGAGATGGACCGGGTATACGCCGAGCACGTGCGGGAAGTTGAAGCCGGAGGCGACACCGCGGCGGTGAAAAGTGCCCGCGGGAGGCGCGCGTTCAGCCAGTTCCACACCTTGAGCCCGGTGGCGCTCGATTTCCTCAGGAAGCCGATATACCTGGAAGCCTGCCGTCTACTCATCGGGGAGGATGCCGATCTCTACTACAACCAGGCGACGACGAAGATGCCCGAAGGCCGGGGCAAGGTTTTCGACTGGCACCAGGACTCGGGATATACGACCACCGAGCCCCTTGAGTACATCACCTGCTGGACAGCAATCTCCGACTCCGACCTGGAGAACGGCTGCATATGGATCATTCCCGGATCTCACAGACGCGGTGTGCTGGAGCATGTACCCGAAGAAGAGGACGAGCAGCGCTACGCCGGAAAAAAGGCCCAGGTAGAGGACGACGGGGCCATTCCCGTGGAGATGCGCGCCGGACAGGTGGCGGTGTTCTCCTCGCTGCTGCTGCATCGCAGCGGCCCCAATACCTCCAGGGACCGGCCGCGGCGGGCCTACGTTCCCCAGTACCACGTGCCCGACCTGATCCTGGTGCGCACCGGGGAGCCCTGGGGGGATCGCCTGCCGGTGCTGCGGGGGGGAAAGCGAGTGTCGTAGGCCGGATTCCGTTGTCGCTGAGCTCTGACTGCTTTGGACCTGGAATTCGAATGGAGGAAGATTCCGGGTCTCCACTCTCTGTCCGGGGCTATGCCTCGTTCCGGGCAGCGCCCTTCGCTTTGCCGGGTTGACCCGGGGGGACAGCTCCTTCGTGCTGCCTGGACAGGACCAGCCAGCCGCCGCCACATCGTTGTCGTTTCCCCGGGACAGGTGGTCGAGGTTGTATGTCAAAGTCTCGATCGCCGGGTCATCCCCGCTTGGCGCGGGGATGGCGACCTCGGGTACGGCATTGCCGATTTCCAGGGGTCGCACCCGCTGGCGCCGCCTCGATGGATCTCGACAGTCCGAAGGCGACCGGGAACCCGGCGAGGTCCCCGGCAGGACGGGCAGCGCATGCGCTCCCACGGCCTGCCGTTCTCACCGCGGGCCGGCCGCCAACAGGCCAAACTCGTTCCCGGAGCGGGCCGCTGTCCGGCATCTCCGCGGCGGGAAACCGGCGACCCGATGGTACTCCCGAGCAGACCGTCCAGCACCGCTTCCCAGCTGCGTCCCTCCGCCAGCGAGCGCGCCTTCGCCGACATCTCCCGGCGTTTCCCGACTGAACGCCTTGCGGTTGTGCGCTTCGAACAGGAAACCGGTTTCGCCGCCGCGGACGATGTCGACGCCCCCCCGCCCTCGAGGGCGGGATCGGGAACCGGCCGGGAGGGCAGAAAATGCAACGCGATTTCCCTTTCCCCGCCGGAGAGGTAGTAGTGGTCCGCCGCTCGAATATCCCTGCGCATCTGGGAAAATGCGGGCGACAGGGAAGCTGCCAGGACCGCAAGAGAAACGACACCGCAACCCTTCATGATCCGCCTCGCTGCCGCCGAGAAACGGAAAAACCGACATCATCTCTTTCACATGGCGATCCCTCGTGAACCCCGAAATCGATTTTGACTCTCCATCCGCAGCAGGAGTACATTGAATCCAGTGTTTCGATCATGCCGACCGGATTAAACAGAGACCGCCGATGGCCCGCTAACCTGGCAGTGCTCTGCTTCGGAGCCCTGCTGATCGGACTCTTCCTGGCCCTTCCCTTCGGTCACCAGCTGTTTCACGAGGGGGGAGCCGAGCCGGAGAACTGCCCGGTCCGCATGATCGAGAGCAGCCTCGTGCTGCTCGTGGTCGTCGTCCTTCCGCTCCTTTTTGTGAGCGCCGGTACCCGCATCTGCAGGGGGACTCCCTGGTCCGTCCCTCTGCCGCTTTTCTTCCGCGGCTACTCCTTCGCAAACCGCGCCCCACCCCGCTCCTGAGCATCCGCACCCGCTGCACGCAGTTCATTCCCGCCTTCCCTGAGTCGAGGGCTCGTCGCTTCGGCGCAACCCGGATCGGCGGCGTGCGGATGCGTTCTCCCGGCCCCGTTCGGAGCAGGCTGAAGGACTCATTGGCTCTCAGCCTTCCCCGCCCGCTTCACATCCACCACATCGCTCCCTGGGCCCCTCTCTGCGCACAGGGACACTACCCGGAGAACCGCACCATGCTCAGGATCAGCTCAACCATTTCATCCCTTCTCGCAGTACTGTTGTTTGCCGGCTGCGGCGACGACGACAATCCCGTAGACCCCCATGAGGGGGAAGAGCACGCCGAGGCGTTCGGCCTGGTCATCTTCGGCAGCGGCGAGGAACTCGTCCGCCAGGAAAGCGGCGAGGTGGAAGGCGAAATCGAAGTCGGGCACGGCCTGGAAACAGCCCTGCTGTCGGTGCGCTTCCTCGCCGAGGACGGCGACGAGTTCACCCCGGACGCCGACGACGGGTATGGTCTCGACTGGGAAATCGGCGACGAGAGCATCGCCGAAGTCGAGCACCACGAGGAGGACGGCCCCTGGGCCTTCCACATCGCCGGCCTGGAAGAAGGCCAGACCACCCTGGTGATCAAGCTGAACCACAACGACCACGCCGATTTCGTCTCGAAGGATATCGAGATCCACGTCGAAGAAGGGGGCCCGGGCTCAGAGGACTCCCACGCCGACGAGGATCACGACGAGGAAGGCTAGAAGGGGTTGATCTTCGGCGCGGCAGCCCTTGCCGCATTCCTGGCGGCCGCGCCCCTGTACGCCGCTGAAACAGGGGCGCTCGCAGGCCACGTCGTAGACTCCGACACGGGGGAGCCGGTGCCCTGGGCCACCGTGGTCGTCGAGGGGATCAACCGCGGCCGCGTCAGCGACACCGGAGGGTACTTCCTCTTTCCCGCCCTGACCCCGGGGGTGTACATCCTGCAGACCCTGCACCTCGGATACCGCGACGCCCGTTTCGAGGTGCGGATCGAGCCGGGGGACACCACCCACGTCGATCTCTGGATCGGCCATGAACCCCTGCACATGGACGAGACCGTGGTCGAGGACGATCACGAGCGGCCGGTATCCCCGCTTCACAAGCCGGAAGTCGTTTTCAGCGGCAGCAAGCTCCGTCAGAACCTGAGC
>JAPOZF010000384.1 GCA_026706165.1 Gemmatimonadota bacterium | reverse complement strand
GGCGTTCGCGGTCGGCGGTGACGGCGAAGGCCTTCAGCACTTCGAGGTCGATCTCATCGGCCCGGTAGGCGTCCAGCAGCTCCGGCGCTGCATTGCCGAGGCGCAGGCGCTGCTCGACGACGCGCTCGGACGCGCCGAAACGCGCGGCGACGGAAGAGACCGGCTGGCCGGCCTGCACCAGCTTCGTGAAGGCGACCACCTGGTCGGCCGGGTGCATGGGAACGCGCATGACATTCTCGGCGAGCGAGACCTCGCCGGACTCCGCGTCGCCGGTCCTGACCTGGCAGGGCACCGGATGGTCGGCATCGAACACCTTGTCCTCGACCAGCGCCTGCATGGCCTTGAGGCGGCGTCCGCCGGCGACCACGGCATAGCGGTCCCCGCCATCCTCATCGGGAGCCTGTCCCCCCGGCTCGTGGGCCGGGGCAGGCTCCCTCGATCCGGGATCGGCGCGGACGACAAGGTTCTCCAGCAGGCCGAGGGCGGCGATCGAGGCCTTCAGCTCGGCGTCGGTCCGGGGATCGGGCGGGGTCTTGCGGACATTCTCGGGGGCGAGCGAAAGCCGGCTCAGCGGGATATCCCGGATGCGCGGCCCGGCCCTGGGGGCGATGAAGTTCATGGCGATCTCCATGGAAGGTTGTACCGGCGCGGCGCGGCCGGCTCCCGCCGCCCGCCGCCGCCACCGCTCCCGAACCGCCCGGCTCGACCTCCGGACGGCGCGCCGCGAGGCGACGGCGAACGGGACAGGCCGGCGGTGCGAGCCGGGACGGGGGTGGAGATTGCCGCCCGACGCTTCCTCCGAGGACTGCCGGTCGGGCCGGGAAAGACGACAGGTTCAGCAATCCCGGGTCGGTGGCGACCGGGGGCTTGCTCCGCCGCCCGGCTTCGCCCGAAGAACGCCGCCCCCTGCCACCTGCCGCCGCGCCCCTCGCCCTGCGGAGATCGGCTCGGCGCAATGGCCGAGGGAAACGCCAGCCGAAAGGATGTGCCCTCAGTCCCCGGCGTCGGGGGCAGCCGCAAATCGGCCACCCCCGCGGCCGGCCCTATGGCGGCCGGCTTGGTGGGCTCCGAGCGGGTTCGCCGCCATCCCCACCACCGCGCTCGATCCGCCCCACAGTGCGGCGTCTTCCGCGGTCCCCGCGCTTGTCGGGTCCGGGTCCCCATCGTGGCCGGCGGCCGGCCTGTCGGCGAGGGTGGCCAAGCCCCGCGATTCGGCAGACCTGCGACGGGGCAAGGATTGTCGAGTGACGAGGCGGGAGAACACCCCTCAAAAGTAACCTTTCGGGGCGAAAAGTAACCGGAAGGTTACCTTTTGGAGACTGGCGGGAGGGTTTTCGGAAGCTGGCGGACGGGACAGCACAGAGGCCTCTACAAGGCCGAAGTGATCCACTGGCGCGGCCCGTGGAGATCGTTCCAGGCCGTCGAATACGCCACCCTCAAATGGATCGACTGGTTCAATGGTCGCCGCCTGCTCGGACCCATCGGCAGTATCCCGCCCGCAGAGGCCGAAGCAAACCACTATGCCGCCAGCGAAAACCTCGATATGGCCGCATGATCCAAACCAAACTGCCTCCGGGAACACCGGGGCGGTTCATGGCTTGAGTCGGGCGATCAAGTGGGCCATAGCCACTTCAGAACTGCGGCAAACGTAAGCCGGTCGACCCAAGACAGAGTCCACCTGAAGACGTGTTTTCGTACAGCCGTCCAGCGATGTCGACGGGTCGATCGCCCTAGTCGGTGCGTCGATTGAGTTGTGTGTGGGCGAATGTCAGCCGGCCATGTCATGCTGCATCACCTTCCACGGTCCGCGGTCACGCATTCAGTCGTGCCGTTTCAGACGCGATCGCCTGCGGACCAGCGGACGCCATATCGACAGTTTTCGACTGCGCGAGTTCTCGTTTTGGCCCGATATCACCGGGCCAATCTGCGGCATTCGCTGGACCGCTGGTAAGAGCCGAGACCGCCAAGCAGGCCGCCACTGCCAAGATTCCGAAGAGCTTCCGTAGCCTGGTGCTCATAGTCATCTTCTCCATCCAAGAGTCTTGCCGCCTTCGCATGTCACGCTCTCCCACCGGAGGCGATGATCGACCGTAGGTCACGGATCATACCCACCCACACAGCTTGTTGTCGTGCCCACGGAAGGTCGGGATCACCTTCCGCTCGAAACAGGAACTCTTCGAGCCGGTCTGGGGGAATATCCGATTTCGCTGCCTGAATCGTCCGTCCGATCCAGATCGCCAGCCGCTGCACATCCCGCAAAGCATCCGTCGCGCAGAGCGCTACGTAGTAAGCGGGCAAGTGGGAGATCGAATCGTCGATTGCGGCTTCACACTGCGCGAGTGCGTCTTCCGGTCTGTCCATTCGGACAAGCGCTCCCGCAAGATTGGTGCGGATCCAGGCAATATGCGCGGAGGGACGATCAACGACCATACCTGCCTCCAGCGCTTTTCTGTAGCTTCTTGTGGCGTCGCTGGGGAGCCCGAGATATTGAAATGACAGTCCGAGGCGGTTCAGCGCATACGGTTTGAGCGCTGGCTCGAGTGCTTCTATCTCTTCGGGTGCCAAGCGGTCTTCCAAGATCGCAGCGGCAACGTCGAACTTCCCGGCATCGAACGCAATCTCGGCACGGACGAACCACTTCGGAGGCGTGTCCGCAATTCCCTCCTCCCGCATGCGTTCTATCTTGATTTTGCCTTGCGTTTCTGCATTCGCCCGACGGATGTCCTCAATGTAGCTCGCGAGCTCCGCATCGTCCTTCGCTGCCAGGTCGCGAACGCGCGAGACCTCATCGCGCATCAGCTGCGCCGTTGCCTTCTGTGGAGCACGGTCCCCGGCGCGCAGTCGGCGAGCGGTCCGTTCCGATACGCCGAGCTTGCGGGCGTATGCCTTGTGATCCAAGCCCGAGAAGAGATGGTTGAAGTCGTGGCTGATCCGTTTTCGTCCGGTCTGGGTTGCCAAGTCGTACATCGAGCCGGTTCTCCGGTTGCCTCTCTAGCTTCACATATAGAGGAGGACAGAAACTTTGTCAATAAATCCGTATGTCATGACAAAAAATTAATCTTTCTATTTCTTGGCGAGCATCGTGGCCGCGAACCTGTTTCGACCGTTCTGACGTATGGGGGTTCTCTGAGGCGTTTCAGGTCCTTCAGATCGGGGCGAACCTCCACTGATTCCTGCCAGACTTCGCGCTGCGTCTGAATCCGAGGACCGCCGAGGCCGTTTTGACATCGGCGTCGTCGCCGATGTTCAAGGCTGGGAAGGTGTTGAAGATTCCTGAAAGCGCGGCGCGCGTTCCGCTGACCGTCATCATAGACCGAAACCCTGACGCCGTGGTCGAGGCGCTCGGCGAGGGTGGCGACAGCGGACGATGAGGTCATTCCCTCGCGTTGTGAGAAGCGTGCGCGTCATCGGGTGCCAAGTTCCCGCCGATGCTCCCGGTGATCCGCGCGGCAGCGTTCTGGATGGAATCCCGGGCCAGGTGTGCGTAGCGTGCAGTCGTCTGCACCTGCGTATGACCAAGCAGCTTCCCGATCATCGTGAGGCTCTCGCCGAGCGCCAGCGCCCTCGAAGCATACGTGTGACGTAGATCGTCCAGTCTGGAATGGGTCGGCAGGCGGAAACGCCATGTGCCCTCACAGAACGTCTGCGCCAATGCTCGCGGCTATCCGTTCCGCCGCCTCGTGGACGGAATCCTGCGCCAGATGGGCGTATCTCGCGGTCGTCTCGATGTCGTTGTGCCCCAACAACTTGCCGATCACCGGCAG
>JAPOZF010000813.1 GCA_026706165.1 Gemmatimonadota bacterium | reverse complement strand
CTCACTTTCCCGAACAAGGTCTACACCCTCGGACAGCCGGTCCCCGAACGGGAAGACCTGACCTTCGGAGTCGAAACCTACGGCTGCCTTCAGTGGTGGATGGAGGAGGTTCTGCGGGGGCGCCGGGAATTCGACATTATCCCATTCCACGTGCTCTGGGAGCACAAGAAGGTCATGGTGTCGCGGCTGGAGTACTTCGAGAGGAAGGGCTATCTCGACCCTTCCCCTGCCCTGTCCGCCCGCTACCGGGAAATCGAAGCCAAGGCCTCCCACCTGCGGCTGCTGATGATTCGCTGCCGCATGAAGCAGGACCGGAAGCTGCTTGCCCGCTCGCTCGCCCGCGTGGCCAACCTCTGGAAGGAGGAGACGCGGGCGCTTGACGGTGTGCTCCGCGCCGCGGGGTCCGCCCGGGCCTGAACTGGTCCGGGCACCGCCCGGCCTACTCCTGCGGCTCGCCGTTTTCCCTGTTGGCACCCCTCTTCCGCTCACGGCGCAGCAACCACACCGGGATCTTCCGCAATGAGTCCACTATCTGCTGCAGGAGCCGCTGGTGGCGCGCCTTGCTCACGGTCAACTCCGCCAGCTTGATCCAGGGGGCGCGCTCCCGCACGTGGCCTTCCGCCCTCGACAGATGCGCTTTCACCGACTCCTCCGCCAGCCCGAGAAAGCGCGCGATCTCCTCGCATGAGCTCCCCTCGATGTGGAAGAGCACGAAGATCCGGCGGCTTTCCCGGGGAATCTCGTCCAGGAGACTCCAGAGTTTCGCCGGCACCTCGACCCTTTTCTCGGGCTCCTGGTCCTCCGGGGGGCGCGGCGATCCTTTCATGTAGGCGTGAACCCGCCCATCCGGCTCCACACTCCCTCCGTAACGCTTTGCCGCGAAGCGGCTGACGGAACCGTGCGCAGGCCGGGCAAGCGCCGCAACGAACTCCCGCAGGACACGGCGGGCTTCCTCCTCCACTGTCCGGATCATCTCCACAACAGGCTCCTGCAAAGGAACGGCCCCGCAACAGACGGTTTCCGTCTGAATCGGGCCGAAGGGGGGCTTTTTGTAATCGGGGGTTTTCGAATCTCTCATCCTCGACATTTCGCTTTTCGTCCTCCCGTGGCGGTTCTCAAGGCCTTCACATGTCTGACGGCAATGAACACCGAAGTACTATAAGCACTATGTGACAGAATGGGTTGTCCCGACAACGGGCGCAGGCGCCCGGACTCACAAGCCGCCTCAGCGAGTCGTACCGAGGGTGTACGGCGAGCGCAGGCAACGCCGCGAGTCGGGATTGAGGGGAATAATCGCACCGGGTGAGGATTTCATTTAACCGCGATTTTTCCCCTCAAATGGATCGGCCGAAGAATTGCAAGGAATTTTTGGGACAGGACACTGGTATGTATCGACTCTCTGCGAGCTATAGCAGGGAACTCCAATCCGGGTTCACGGTTTGATTTTATGCCGGTTTTGCCTTCTCCCGTGGCGTTGATCAGGAGGAACGGATAGTTACGACGGTCGATCACTCTGATATTCGCGGGTCCGCTGTCGCCTGACCATTCTTCGTCGCCGAGCTGCCTCGGTCCAGGATCCCGTCGCCGAGATAGATTGAAAAAAAATCGGGATGCGGAGGGGCCCGGCTCACAAGGCGCCTCAGCGAGTCGTACCGAGGGTGTACGGCGAGCGAATGCAATGCCGGTCGCCGGGATTGAGGGGATAAATCTTACCGGATGAGGATTTCATTTAACCGCAAACCGCCTCGCGGCGTGCTCCGTCTCTGGGGAGATCGCTCTCCCCAAAGGCAATCCGCGAACATCGAGGTCGGAGGAAGTCCTTTTTTTACCCGGTCAATACAAAAGGCTAGATCCAGCCGTGCTCGATGGTGGTCGGGGAGCCCGAGGTCTGGTGGCTCCACCCCGGGCCGCTGTCGAGCAGGACGTCCCGGCCGGTGATCGCCGACTTCTCCGCGGCGAACAGGATCTCCATGATGTGGCGGCCGTACTCGCCGTGCGCCGGGGGCTCGATGTCCCTCTCAATCGCCTCGACGAAGCCCTTCCACTCGTGGTGCATTTCGTGCGGGGTGTCCTCGAACGGCACGTCCTCCCACCGGTCGCCGCGGCCGACCCTGACGTACTTGCCGTCCCCGCCGTGCTGGTTGAAGCGCAGGGTCCCGTTGGCGCAGATAACCTGGCACTCGAAGTTGGGCGCCCCGTCGGCGAAGCCCACGGCGACGGCGACGCCGCCGAGGCCGTTCTTGTAGCGGATGAAGGCGGTGGCCGAATCGTCGGCCGCCTGGTAGTGGGCGCGTGTGAATGTCGCGGCGGCCACCGAGACCGCCTGGGAGGCCATGAGCCAGGTGAGACGGTCAACGACGTGGACGCCGTTGGTCAGCCACATGCCGCCGCCGTGGAAGCGGCTGCGGTACTGGGGCCGGCGGGTGCGGCCGCTCCAGTTCTTCGACATGTAGCTCACCGCGGTGACGACCGGCCCCAGCTCCCCCGAGTCGAGGATCTCCTTCGCCTTGACGCTGGTGGGGTAGAAGTGCTGCGACAGGCCCACCATCAGCTTGACGCCGTTGGCCCGCGCCGCTTCGACCATGTCGTCGCACTGCTGCAGGGAGATCGCCATCGGCTTCTCGACCAGCACGTGCTTGCTGGCGTTGCAGGCGTCGAGGGTCAGCCGGTGATGGAGCTGGTGGCCGAGGACCACCGCCACGGCGTCGACCTCGCCGTCCTCGAGCAGCTCGGTATGCGAGGAGTAGCCGCGCGGGATTGCGTACTTCTCCATGAACTGCGCCCGCTTCTCCTCGAAGAGGTCGGCGACGGCGACGACCTCGACGCCGTCGAGGCCGGAGATGGCGTCGCAGTGCGAGGCGGCGATGCCGCCCAGTCCGATGATCCCTACCCGTACCATGGCTCCGATTGCTCCCTGTGTGTTGGCGCCGGGACCCTTACCCGGCTTCGGCCAGCGCCCTGCCGAAGGCCTCGACGAAACCGTCGATGTCGGCCGCCTGCGTCGGCAGCGACACGGCGTTCATGCCGATGTTGTGGCTGAGGAAGTACCCCTGGTTCAACAGCGACAGGAACACCGGGGCGTTCAGCTCCTTGTCGATGCGGGCCAGGCTGCGGTAGCAGCGCGGCTGCTCCGCGGTGAAGTATATGCTGAACACCGATCCGTCGCGCAGGGCCACGCCGGGGATGCCGGCGCGCTCCAGTTCCTTTTCGACCCCGGCGCAAAGCCTTTCGGTCAATCCGTTCACGTGGGCGAATGCCTCTTGGGTCAGCTGCTCGAGGGTCGCCCTGCCCGCGGCCATCACCAGGGCGTGGCCGCTGTGGGTGCCGCTCTGGAAGACCCGCGCCGGACCTTCGGAGTTGTCGGTCAGGTTCATGATGTCGCGCCGGCCCCCGAACGCCCCGACCGGGAAACCGCCGCCGACGATCTTGCCGTACGTGCTGAGGTCGGGCCGGATCCCGAACTGCTCCTGGATGCCGCCGGTGCCGACGCGGAAACCGACGATCTCGTCGCACAGCAGGATGAGGCCGTGCCTTCTCGCGGTCGCCTCGACGGCGCGGACGAACTCCGGCCGCTGCGGCATGACCCCGGCCTTGGGGTCGAGCATGATGCAGGCCAGCTCGCCGGCGTGGGCGGCGACGATCCGCTCCACCGCGGCTTCGTCGTCGTAGGGGAGGATTACCACCGCGTCGGCGGCGGCAGGGGCCATGCCCCCGGCCCCGGGCACCGCCACCGGGGCATCGGCGGGCCCGGCTTTCTCCAGGGGAGGGGCGACGCTGAT
>JAPOZF010000310.1:2123-3783 GCA_026706165.1 Gemmatimonadota bacterium | reverse complement strand
CCGCCGCGGGCGCAGGGTGGTGCGGAGCCCGCGGGCTCTTCCATTCAGTGGCAACCCCGCGCAGTCCCGGTCCCCGGGGAAATCCGCAAGCCTTCTCCTGTCGTTTTTCCGATTGTCCGTCGCCCCGGGCAGGTTCCCACTCCCGCCGGGGCCGGCAGCTCCGGGTTTTCCGTGTTATCCAGAGAGGAGCGGGCAGGCCAACAGGGGCATTGCCCGCGTCACTCCGCCCCGGCTCCGCGCCTGAGCTCCACCACCGCCCCGGCGGCGAACTCGCCGAAGCGCTCGCTGCTGCCGTCGGGCCAGCGCACGGCCACGTCGGAAACCCGCGTCTCCTCCCCCAGCCCGAAGTGCACCCTCGGGTCGCTGCTGGCCAGGTAGCTGTAGGCGGCGCGCACCTCGCGGTGGAGCCGGCGCTCGCCGGCGCGCAGGCTCACCGAGGCGCCGATGGCGTCGCGGCCGTTCTCGAGAAGGACCCGGAAGGAGATCCAGCCGCCCCGCGGAGAGGCGGCGTTGCGCAGCAGGTGGGCGGGTCCGTCGCAGTTGGCCACCAGGATGTCGACGCCTCCGTCCCCGTCGACGTCGCCGAAGGCCGCGGCCCGGCTGGTGAACACCAGCGGCTCCGCGGTTCCGCCGCGCGGCTCGGCTTCCGAGAAGAACCCGCCCGGGCTTCGCCCCCCTTGAAAAGCAGGTTCGGCTCGGCGTACGGGTCGTCGCCGTAGCGCCGCTCGCGCACCTCGACCTTGCCGTTCGCTTCGTACAGGTCGAGCCAGCCGTCGTTGTCGAAATCGAGCCAGCCCATGCCGAAGCGGGTGAAGCGCGGCTGGCCGCCAGCCCGCGCCCCGCGGTGACGTCGCGGAAGTAGCGGCCCTCGTTGAGGAAGTAGGAGTCGGTCTCGTCGTGCATGTTGCAGACCGCGAGGTCGGGGTCGCCGTCGTCGTCGACGTCCCCGACGGCGATTCCCATGCCGGCCTTCGGCTTGCCGTCGGCGTCGACGGCGCAGCCGGCCATCATGCCGCTCTCCTCGAAGCGCTCCCCGCGGTTGAGCCACAACCGGTCCATGGTCTGGTCGTTGGCGACGAAGACGTCCTGCAGGCCGTCGCCGTCGAAGTCGGCGCAGGCGACGCCGAGGCCGTTGCCGGCCACCGCCTCGAAACCGGCCGCGGCGCTGACGTCGGTGAAGGCGCCGCCGTCGTTGCGGTAGAGCCGGTCGGGAGTCGGCGCCGCGTAGCTCTGGGGGCCGCAGAACTCCGGCAGGCCGAGGGAGTTGACGCAGTCGATCTCCGAGTCGGGGCGCCAGCGCAGGTAGTTGACCAGCACGAGGTCGAGGTCCCCGTCACGGTCGTAGTCGAAGAAGGCGGCCGAAGCCCCCCAGCCCGGGTCCCCGACGCCGGACCCTTCGGTGGCGTCCTCGAAGCGGCCGCCGCCGAGGTTCCGCAGCAGAGCGTTCTCCCCGAGGTTGGTGACGTAGAGGTCGACGTCGCTGTCGTTGTCGACGTCGCCGGCGGCCACCCCCATGCCGTATCCCGGGGCCTCCGCCCCGGATCCCGGGGCCGCTTCGAAGTAACCGCCGCCCCGGTTGCGGTAGAGCCGGTTCGGGGGCTGCTCCGCGGCGGGGGCGGTGAGGCGGCCGCTCTGAACGAGGTAGGCGTCGAGGTCGCCG
>JAPOZF010000310.1:0-2068 GCA_026706165.1 Gemmatimonadota bacterium | reverse complement strand
CCCGTCCCGCCCGGCGACGTGCCGGAAGTCGAGGCCGCGCTCGGCAGCCACCTCCTCGAACCAGGCAGCGGCGGAGGAGACGTCGGCCGGCCCGGTACCACCCTGGACACCCGGAGCGTCCCCCGCGTCTTGCGTCTCCTTCCCGCAGCCGGGCAGCAGGGCGGCCGACACCGCGAGGGCGGCTGCGAGCCGCGGTATGCGACCGCAGGGGCCGGCGGCTGTCCGGACGGTCCGTTTCATCGGGCTGCTGAGCCTGCGGGCAGGCTTCCAGCGGCGCAGGGGCAGCAGGCGGCTTCTCATTTCAACCGCCATCGATATCACCCGCTTCAGCTTTGCGCAGCTCGTCCCGCAGCCCGCAGGCAAGGCTGCCGGTACCGCGAGCGCGGCTGCGAGCCGCGGTATGCGACCGCAGGGGCCGGCTGCCGCCGCGAAGGGTCTGTTTCCGCGGGAGGCTGAACCTGTGCTCGGGCCTCCAGCCGCGGGGGGGCGGCCGGCGGGGTTTCATCTCATCCGTCATTCCTGCCGCGGGTTCCGGTTTCCCCGGCCCGGCCACGCAGCCTCCGCGCCGCCGGCCAGCGCGGAAGGACCCCTGCCTCTCCATCTCAATCGCCACTTTTTGCACCTGTCTCCGCTTTCTCCAGCTCGGCCCGCAGCAGCCGCGCCGGCTTCCAGCCCCGGGGGGCCAGGCGCTCCGCTTCCCGCAACGCTTCCCGAGCTTCCTCCAGGTCGCCCAGCCCGAGGCGGGCGCGTCCGAGCCCCAGCCAGTACCCCGGTTGGGCGGGCTCCAACTCCGCGAGGCGGGCCCAGGTTTCCGCGGCGGCGTCGAGCTCTCCGGCCTTCATCCGGACCCCGGCGAGCCACTGCAGTCCCCCCAGGTTTTTCCGGTCCCGGGACAGGGCAAGGGCTCCGGCGTCGAGGGCCTCCCGGGTGCGGCCGAGCGCTTCGAGGACGCCGGCGCGCCGGAAGTGCGTCATGAACGAGGGGTTGAGCCCGACGGCGCGGTCGGCGTGGGCAAGGGCGCGGTCGAGATCCCCGGACTGGCGGTAGGCGTCGGAGAGGGCCACCTGCAGAAGGTTGTGCCCCGGGTTGAGCGCGGCGGCCGCCTCGAGCACGCGCACCGCTTCCCGCGGCTGCCCGCTGCTCATGCAGGCGACGGCGAGGGCGTAGCTCAGGGAGCCGTCTCCCGGCCGCTCCTCCAGAAGGGCGCGAAGCTTCTCGATGGCGTCCGGCAGCCGGCCCCCGGCGAACGCCGCCAGGGCGCGGTCGCGGCGGCCGGCGAAGCCGGCGGCGTACTGCTCCATCTCCCGCTCCCAGGGGTCTTCGAAGCGCGGCATGGAGCCCCCCTGCCCGCGGCGGAAGGCGGCCTCTGCATCCTGGTCCCGGCCGAGCGCCAGGTACGCCCTGCCGAGTAGCTGGTGGTAGTAGGGCTCCCGCGGCTGGCGCGCGGTCAGGCTTTCGAGCAGGGCAGCCGCGGTCCCGGCCTCCCCCCGCTGCAGCGCCAGCCGCGCCAGCCCGGTGGTCCCGGCGACGTCTTCGGGGTCGAGCCCCCGGGCGCGCCGGAAGTCCTGTCCGGCTCCTGCGAGGTCCCCTGTCTCGAGGCGCCAGAAACCGCGGCGCCAGGCGGTCGGAGCGTAGGCGCTGTCGAGCTCCCCGGCCCGGCCCAGCGCCTCGATGGCGGAGGACAGCGCTCCGGTACGGGCCCGCGCCAGACCGAGATGGTACCATGCCTTCGGATCCTCCGCAGCGAGCTGCGCCGCAGTCTCGTAGGTGGCCGCTGCCTGCTGCGGCAGCTCGTTCGCCGCGAAGGTCATGCCGAGGCGCATCCAGGCCGCGGGGTCCTCGCGGTCTGCCTCGACCTCGGTACGGGCACGTTCGACGGCCGCGGCGACCTCTGCGTCGAGAGGGATGTCCGGGACAGCCGGAGGGTCCGGTTGCCCGCGCCCGCCCCCCTGGCAGGAGGGGAGGCAGGCGATCAGGACCGCCCCGGCGACGGCGGCCGCCCGGGGGGCCCGCGCGGGCAGGCGCTGCATACTCTTTCCGCTACTTCCCAGGAACATGTGGTGTCGTT
>JAPOZF010000010.1 GCA_026706165.1 Gemmatimonadota bacterium | reverse complement strand
CGTCCGTGCGGGGCAGTCCCTCAGGGGCCAGCCGCGCGAGTCGCCCACCGGGGGGGGCATCTTCCCGGCGCTGTTCGGCACCGTGATGATGGTCATTATCATGACCCTCGCGGTGGTCCCGTTCGGGGTTCTGGCGTCACTGTACCTGCGCGAGTACGCGCGCCAGGGACCGCTTGTCCGCCTGATCCGCATCGCCGTCAACAATCTCGCCGGCGTCCCCTCGATCGTCTTCGGGATGTTCGGCCTCGGGTTCTTCGTCTACGGAGTCGGGGCGGTTATCGATCACCTGTTTTTTTCCGCGGCCCTGCCGGCGCCGACGTTCGGCACCGGGGGAATCCTGTGGGCTTCCCTTACCCTCGCCCTGCTCACCCTCCCGGTCGTCATCGTCGCCACCGAGGAAGCGCTGGGCTCCGTCCCGGCAGGCATTCGCGAGGGCTCGCTGGCCCTCGGCTCGACCAAGCTGCAGATGATCTGGCGCGTCGTCCTGCCGGGGGCGCTGCCCGGAATCCTCACCGGGGTCATCCTGGCGACCGCCCGCGGCGCCGGGGAGGTGGCGCCGTTGATGATTACCGGGGTGGTGAAACTGGCGCCCGACCTCCCCCTGGACGGCGTTTTTCCGTTCCTCCACCTCGAGCGCAAGTTCATGCACCTCGGGTTTCACATCTACGACGTTGGTTTCCAGTCCCCCAACGTCGAGGCGGCGAGGCCGATGGTGTACGCGACGACCTTCCTGCTCCTCGCCCTGGTGCTGGTCCTCAACCTCACCGCCATCGTCGTGCGCAAGCGCCTGCGCCTGCGCTACGCGCCCACTGCCTTGTAGGCTGCCCCATGAGCGATCCGGCTGTCGAGGTTCTGACCGAGGGGGACGACGTCGTTCCCCGGAGGGCGTCCGTGGAGATCGCGCGGCCCGTGATCGACGTCGGCAGCCTGAGTCTCTACTACGGCGATACCCAGGCGCTGTTCCAGATCGTCCTGCAGATCCCCGGGAACCATGTGTGCGCCCTGATCGGCCCCTCCGGATGCGGCAAGTCCACCCTGCTGCGCTGCATCAACCGCCTCAACGATCTCATCGATTCGGTCCGCATCGAGGGCACCCTGACCCTGGAGGGGGAGGACATCTACGCTCCCGGTTTCGACGCCATAGACCTGCGCCGCCGCGTCGGCATGGTGTTTCAGAGGCCCAACCCCTTCCCGAAGTCGGTCTACGAGAACGTCGCCTACGGCCTGCGCATCGCCGGGGAAAGGGACAGGTCAACCCTCGACGAAGCGGTCGAGGGCGGCCTGCGGTCGGCCGCCCTCTGGGAGGAAGTCAAGGACCGTCTCGACGACAACGCCCTCGAGCTGTCCGGGGGGCAGCAGCAGAGGCTCTGCATCGCGCGGGCGCTGGCGGTCGAGCCGTCGGTGCTGTTGATGGACGAGCCCTGCTCCTCCCTCGACCCGATCGCCACGGCGCGCGTCGAGGAGACGATCGCCGAACTCAAGCAGCGCTACACCATCGTCATCGTCACCCACAACATGCAGCAGGCTTCCCGCCTTTCCGACTACACCGCCTTCTTCTACATGGGCCGCCTCGTCGAGATGGGGCGGACCGACCAGATCTTCACCAATCCCCGCCTCGACCAGACCGAGGATTACGTAACCGGCCGCTTCGGCTGAGACTGCGACAGCGAAAATGGAATCACAACTCACCCACAAGATCGACGAACTGAAGAGCGAGTTCCTGAAAATGGGGGCCGCCGTCGAGGAATCGATCGCCGAAGCCAACCGCGCCCTCGTCGATCAGGACGACCGCCTGGCCGAGGAGGTGATCGCCGGCAACGCCCGCATCGACGACTGGGAGGTGGCGATCGAAGAGGAGATCCTCAGGCTGCTTGCCACGCACCAGCCGGTCGCTTCGGACCTGCGCCAGCTCGCCATGATGATGAAGGTCAACTACGACCTCGAGCGCATAAACGACCAGGCCGTCAACATCGCCGAGCGCGCCCTGGTCCTCAACAAGCTTCCGCTGCTCAAGCCGCTGATAGACATCCCGCGAATGGCGGAGATGACGCAGCGCATGGTGAAGGACGCCCTCGACGCCTTCGTGCAGCGCAACGTCGAGGTCGCCCGCCAGGTGGGCAGGCGTGACGACGACGTCGACATGCTGCGGGACCAGATCTTCCGCGAGCTTCTCACCTACCTGAAGGGCGGCCAGCCGGACACCGTCGACCGCGCCATTCACCTGATCCTGATAAGCAGGCACTTCGAACGCATCGGCGATCACGCTTCCAACATCGCCGAGAACGCCGCCTTCCTGGTCGAAGGCAGAATCGTCCGCCACCAGAAGGAATCCTGGTGGGGGGAGGGCAAGGGACCACCTACCGATGGAGTCGAACCATGCGCTCGAAAGTGCTCGTAGTCGAGGACGAACCCGATATCCGGGAAGTCGTCAGCTACAACCTCAGGCAATCCGGATTCGAAGTGGCGACCGCCGACGACGGCGAGACCGCCCTCGAGAGCATCAAGCGGGAGGATCCCGACCTCGTCATCCTCGACCTGATGCTGCCCGGTGTCGACGGCCTCGAAGTCTGCCGCATGCTGAAGCAGAACGAGGCGGCCAGGGAGATACCGGTGCTGATGCTTACGGCGAGGTCCGAGGAGGTGGACCGCATCGTCGGTCTCGAGCTGGGAGCCGACGACTACGTGGTCAAGCCGTTCTCCCCCCGGGAGCTGGTACTGAGGGTTCGGGCGATTCTGCGGCGCAGCCGCCCCGGCCGGGAGGCCCCCCCGGCGGAGGAAGGCGCCGCGATCGAGGCGGGTCCCCTGCGCATCGACCCCCTGGAGTACCGCGCCTTTCTGCGCGGGGAGCCGCTCGAGCTGACGGCGACGGAGTTCAGGCTGCTGCGCACTCTCATCGAGCGCCGCGGGCGGGTGCAGAGCCGCCAGGAGCTGCTCACCACCGTCTGGGAGTACGAGTACGCCGGTTACGCGCGCACCGTCGACACCCACGTCAGACGGCTGCGCGAAAAGCTCGGAGCCGACGCCTCGCTGGTAGAGACGGTGCGCGGCGTCGGATACCGCTTCAAGCGCAGGGCCGAGTAGCTCACCCCATTCCCGGGAACTGGGACGCGGCAGCGGACATGCGCCTTCACTGGAAACTGATGTTCAGCTACGTGCTGATGGTGGTCGTGGTCATGGTCTGCGTCCAGTGGTACCTCGACCGCAATCTGCGGAGCTTCCTTGTGGACTACGTCGCCGACAACCTCGCCCGCGACGCCAAGCTGGCGAGCGAGACCTGGCAGGGGATGCAGCCGTCTCCCGGCGGCGGATCCCTCGACGCGCAGGCGGACCTGCTCGGCGAACGCCTGGCGCTGCGACTGACCCTCATCGATGCCGACGGCACCGTGGTCGGCGATTCCCGGGTGGAAGCGGATGCCGTTCCCGGCCTCGACAACCACGCGGACAGACCCGAGGTCAGAGGGGCTCGCGCCGGCGGGGTCGGCCGCAGCCTGCGCTTCAGCAACACCCTGAAGACCGACATGCTCTACGTCGCCCGCCTCGTTCCCGGCGACGAAAGGCTCGTGCTGCGCCTGGCGATCCCGCTGGACGAGGTAGAGGAGGTCCAGGGCCACATCCGCGACGCGGTCTGGCTGGCTTCACTCCTCGGCCTCGCTGTCGCGCTCGTTCTCGCCTACGGGGCCTCCCGCTTCGAATCGCGGCCGGTGGTCGAGATGACCCGCAGCGCCCGGGAGATGGCCAGAGGCGAGTACGGGGGACAAATTCCGGGAACGGCGCTGGCAGCCAGGGAG
>JAPOZF010000565.1 GCA_026706165.1 Gemmatimonadota bacterium | reverse complement strand
TAAACCTGAGCTCATTTCCGACGGCCGCCTTCAGCAGCTTCGGCACCTGTTCCGCCAGGTCCTGGATCTGGTCGGCCCCCAGAACCGCCTCGGCTCGTGGGGAAGTCCGGGTCCGGCCTTCCGAACCGTAGAGGGGTTTCTCCTTTTCGCCAGCTCCGTCCTCAGGGACTTGGAGGATCACGTGCTGGGCGCCGGCAAGGTCGCACGGCCATTCGGCGCTGTCCGCGGCCGGCTCGATCCAGCGCGCCCGGATGGCCGACGCGATGGCTGACCGGACCGTGGTCCAGGGCAGATTCGCGCCCAGCTTTGCCGAAAGGGCGGTTGCAAGTGCGAGAGCATTGGCCTTTCCGTCCTTCCAGGCGTCGGGGATCGACTCGGCCATCAACTCGGCAATTTCGAGCGGCTCAGGTCTGGGCCTGAGTGCTGCGAGACTGGTGAGAATTCCCGCCGGTACCGGCTCGTCGAGGATCGAGGCGGGACCGCTGGTCAACCACACGAGTCCGTCCTCGACCGCCTGCGAGATTGCCGTTTCCAGGTGAGCCGGTTCGCATTTCGGGATGACCAGGATCTCCTCATACCCCTCCCGCGGGAGGGTCACGGTGTGGCCGCCGGCGAAGTAGTCGTAGACGTCCTGCACGCTGATCTCCTCACCCGGCCACAGCCCGGGGAGCTTCTCGTGCACGAGGAGGTCCGGGGCGATCCCGCTCAACTGGGCTGCTTCGGGAAGCAGCACCTCCAGAGCCGGGTCCTGCAGGGCGGTTTCGTCCACGTCCGTGCGCCAGAAGGTTCGGGCGGTGCGGTCCGGGCGTACGAGCCGCGCCACCCAGGTTCCCTGCCGGACTCCGTCCACGACCGTGTCCAAGACCTCTTTGGGCCGCAGCATCTTCGGCAGCTTGGGAAACTGCGCGAAGGCGCCCACCAGATCCTTGACGCGGCGGGACTCCTCCCCTTCGCGCCACAAGTCGTAGGGACCTCCCGGCACCATCGCCTCTGAGCTGACCGCGGTCTCCTGGATACGCGCCCGCTGGTCCGCCTTGATGATCGTGAACAGAGGCTCCCCGGTGACTACGACCTTGAAGGCGTGAACGGTGTTGTTCTCGTCGACGGTGACGACCACGGAGTACGCCTGCCGGACAGCCTCCGGGATGCGCCTCCTCGAGGACTCCGACTCGGTGGCGAGCATCTGCTCGCGGAGCGGATCGATGGGCTGATCCTTGAGCTGCTCGCGGACCTCCACCCAGCCGAGGTACTCCCGGACCCGCGTGCGCACCGCCTCGAGACCGTCCCGGGAAGGCACGGCCAGGACCACGGCGTTGCGGTAGACCCGGGGGCGGTCCCGGGCGGTGGTCTCTTCGAGGAAGCTCCTGGCCAGAGCGCTCGGCTTGCCGGACTCGGAGGCCGCCTGCGGGCCGAGGACGGCGTAGTGGAAGTCGCCGTCGTCGCCGATATCGCTCGGTCTCTCCGGCAGGTTGTGCACCTTGGCCCCGGCCGCGGAGGCGCCCGAGGTGAGGGCCCTCTCCTTGTCGATGGCGTCGATGAGCTGCGATTCCACGAGTGTGGACGGCACGCGGTTGCTGCAGGCCTCGTGGTGCATCTGGCGCAGGTTGGGCCGGTTGCCGAGCCGCCACGCCCTCGGCAGTTCTCCCTCCTGGCCGGTCTCACCGGTGGCGATCTCCGCCTCGTCCAGGAACCAGGACTGCTCCGTCCAGCGCCGCAGGGCCTTCTCCAACTCGATCCTGTCCGGATGGCCCGCTCCGAGCAGCACCATCAGGTCCCGGGTCAGGGCCTTGTGGCCGATGGGCTGGGAGCTCAGGAAGACCGAGACCACGGCCTGCTCCACTTCCCGGTGTGCCAGGCCGGCCGCTTCGTCCTGGATCGTGCGCGCCTTTTCCAGCTCCCCTTCCAGAATGGGCCGCCACTCCTGGGGCCGGCCGGTATCCGTGTCGACGCTGGCAGTGGAAGCGAGCTCGCCCGCCGCCTCGGCCAGGCCATCCCTTCCCGGCTCGTGCAGAAAGACGCCGGGCCCCACCAGCGGGCTGGTGTCCCACCCGGCGGCATCGCGCAAGGCGATGGCGAAGGTGCGCAGGATGCCGCGGGTGCGCTGGAAGCCGTCGAGCTGGGTCCAGCGGGTGTAGAAGACCTCGGTGAGATCCGGGTGGAAGGGATAGCTGTTCAGGTAGCGCTCCTCGGCGCTCGCCCGCTCCTTCCCGGTCTGTTGGTCGAGGGCGGCGATACTGCCCACGGCAGAGGTCACGTGCGGGCGGAAGACGCTCTGGTCGCGGATGGATTCGGGGGTGAAGAAGCGGCGCCGCAGGACTTCGGCCACGTCCTCCTTGCTCACGGGACTGGCGTCCTCCTCCATCTGGCGGCCGAAGACCTCGGAGACATCGCGCTGCAGCTCCTGGCCGAGGTCGTCGTTTCTCCTCGGATCGGAGGCGAGAAGCGAGGCCACCATGGCGCAGCGGTCCACCTTGACCACCGCCTGAGAGAGGTACTGGAAAAAACTGACCAGGCGCCCCCGGGACTCCCCGGAGCCCTCGGCCAGCACCCGCAGATACATCAGCACCTCGTCGAGCAGCACAAGGGTCGAGAGACCGTCTCTCTGCGGGCTGGACAGCAGCTCCGCCACCAGCGGCTCAGCGGGCGGGGTGTCGCGCTCGTCGTCCTCCCCCTCGGCGTGGATGAGCCGCAGGCCATCGGATCCCGCCAACTGAAAGGCAAGGACGCTCCACGGGTGCTTGAGCATCCTGACCTGGCCATCGGGGCCCGGCGTCTCGACGCCCTTCTCCAGGTCGATCTTGTCGAAGCAGAGGGCCGCGACCCGGGCCTGCGGTGGCCTGAATCCGATGTGCGCCTCGAACTCCTGCACCGCGGGCAGGGAGGGCAGCGCCGCAGGATCGTGGACCAGGTGCCTGAGGGCGATGAGCGTGTGCGTCTTTCCGCCGCCGTAGTTGACGGAAAGCTTGCGGTACGCCTTGTCGCTGCGGCCGTCGAGCCGGTGGCAGACGTCCTTGACCAGCTCCCGGAGGTTCAGGGTGGGGAAGGTGAGGGCGAAAAACTCGTCGGGCTGCTCGTACACCGGCCGCTGTCCCTTCTGCATGACAACGTCGTACAGGTCAGCGGCGAAGACGGCCAGGGACAGCTCCCCCGTCTTCAGGTCGTCGCGCAGTTCCACGACCTCGTTCCAGGGTTTCCGGGATGTCTTGGTTGTCATGTCGTCCTCATCTTGATAGCTCCCGCACCTTCTCCCTTAAGTACTCTGATCACCTCGCGTCGAGGTACTCGCTGAACCAGAGACCGCCCAAGGGCAATCCTTCCTCGACCATGTTGTTGACGATCTGATCGTCGTTTGCCCGGCGAATCTTCGCAAAACCATCTTCACCCTTCTCCAGAATCCAGACCTCCTCCGGGGAAAGCGCATCGACGAAATACGGCTGGTGAGTCGTAACGAAGACCTGCGAGCCCTTGCTTCCGGTCGCATGTTCCCGGAACTCGTTGGCAAGGGTCTCCAGGAGCTTGGGATACAGGCCGTTTTCCGGTTCCTCGATGCACAGAAAGGGTGGCGGAGCCGGGTCTTCGAGAAGCAGCAAGTAAGCGAATACCTTCAGCGTCCCGTCGGACACTTGCTGGGGATAGAAGGGATCCTGAAAGCTCTTGTCGTTGAACCGCAGGAGCAGCCGGCCGTCATTGGTTCTTTCCGTGTCGATCCGGTCTATGCCCGGTATCCTTCCGGCTATCTGTTGCAGGATGGCCCCGAAGCGTTGCGGCTGCTCGCGCTCCATGAATCGCACGACGTTGCCT
>JAPOZF010000207.1 GCA_026706165.1 Gemmatimonadota bacterium | reverse complement strand
CTCCCAGCCCCGCAGCGGGAACGGTGGACCCCGCCGATATCGAGCCGCACGCCCTGGAAGGAGCCGCGGCCCTGCTGGTGTTCGCCGACGGCCGCTTCGTTCCCGGGCTGTCGCACACCGACAGGCTGCCCGCGGGAGTGCGGGCGGTGAGCATCGCCGCGGCGCTGCAGACAGGCGGGGCGGACTTCCCTGTCTCCGGGATCGACCTCCTCGTCGGCGGCGGCGCCTCGGGGTTCGCCGCTCTCAACACCGCCTTCGTCGAGGACGGGGCCGCCCTCCGCATCCCGGCCCGCACCGAGGTGGAAGGCCCCGTTCAGATCCTCTACGTGTCGACCGGCGCCGGAGACGGCCCGGTGGCGTCGTTCCCCCGCACCCTCGTCGTCGCCGGGGAGGAAAGCAGGGCGGCCGTCGTCGAGTCGTTCGTCGGCGGCGGAACTGTTTCAGGGGGCCCTGCCCGACTCACCAACGCGGTGTGCGAGATCCGGCTCGAACGCGGCAGCCGCCTCGAGCACTGCACCCTCCAGCAGGAGGGGGACGAGGCGAGCCACGTCGGCCTGCTGCACGTCACCGAGAGCGGCGGCAGCCGCTTCACCTCGACCAGCGCCGCCCTTTCAGGCCGCTTCCTCCGCCGGGACGCCATCACCGTGCTCGCCGGAGAGGGGGTCGAATCGACGCTGAACGGGCTCTATCTAGGCGCCGGCAGCGAGCATATCGACAACTTCACCACCGTCGAGCACACGCGGCCACCGGCGTCTTCCGCGGCAGGATCCACGTGCATCGAAGCGCCCAGAACACCGACGCCTACCAGTCGAACCAGAATCTGCTGCTGTCGGACGAGGCCGACGTCACCTCGCAGCCGCAGCTCGAGATCTACGCCGACGACGTGCGCTGCAGCCACGGCTCGACCGCGGGGGAGCTGGACGAGGACGCCCTGTTCTACCTGCAGTCGCGCGCCGTTCCCCGGGCCGAGGCGGTGCGCGTGCTCGCCCGTGCCTTCTGCGGGGAGGTGGTCGACAGCGTCGGCCCGGCGCAGCTGCGGGCGCACCTGCGCGAACTGGCCGACGCCAAGGTGGAACGCCTGATTTCGGGAGGATAGGGGGATGGTCATTCAGACGGCGGCAGCCGGCGATCTGCTCAACGTCGAAGCGGTAAGGCGCGACTTCCCCATCCTCGCGCGGCGGGTGCGGCACAAGCCGCTGGTCTATCTCGACAACGCCGCGACGGCGCAGAAGCCGCGCTCCGTCATCGCCGCGGTGTCCCGCTACTACGAGGAGGAGAACGCCAACATCCACCGCGGGGTCCACCGGCTCTCCCAGGAGGCGACGTTCGCCTACGAGCGGGCGCGAGGCCGCATCGCCCAGTTCCTCAACGCCGAAAGCAGCGAGGAGATCGTCTTCGTCCGCGGCACCACCGAGGGGATCAACCTCGTCGCCTCCAGCTTCGGGCGCACGCGGATCGAAGCCGGCGACGAGGTGCTTGTCACCCACATGGAGCACCATTCCAACATCGTGCCGTGGCAGATCGCCTGCCGCGAGCGCCAGGCGACCCTCAAGGTCGCCCCCATCGACGACGCCGGGCGCCTCGACATGGACGCCTTCGAGGACCTGCTCTCGGAGCGCACCCGCCTGGTGGCGGTCGCCCATGCCTCGAACGTGCTCGGGACGATCAACCCGGTGGCCGAGATCGCCCGCCTCGCCCACGGCCGGGGAGCGGTCCTGCTCGTGGACGGGGCCCAGGGCGCACCCCACCTGCCCGTCGACGTGCGCGCCCTCGACTGCGACTTCTACCTGTTTTCCGGCCACAAGCTCTGCGGTCCGACCGGCATCGGGGTGCTCTACGGCAGGCGGGCGCTGCTCGAGTCCATGCCCCCCTGGGAAGGGGGCGGCTCGATGATCGAGTCGGTCAGCTTCGAGAAGACGACCTTCGCCGATCCGCCGACCAGGTTCGAGGCCGGCACCCCGAACATCGCCGGCGCCATAGGGCTCGAGGCGGCCGTCGACTACGTCAACGACGTCGGCCCCGAACGGATCGACCAGTACGAGCAGGGCCTGCTCGCCTACGCCACGGAGAAGCTCACCGAGGTCGAGGGGCTGCGGATATTCGGAACTTCCGACGAGAAGGTGGCGGTGATCTCATTCGAATTGGAGGGGGTCCACCCTCACGACACCGGCACGATACTCGACCTCGAGGGGGTGGCCATCCGCACCGGCCACCACTGCGCCCAGCCGCTGATGTCACACTTCGGGGTGCCGGCGATGGCGCGCGCCTCGCTGGCTTTCTACAACACCCGCGAGGAGGTCGACGTGCTGGCCGGCGCCCTCGCGTCGGTGCGCTCGGTGCTGGCGTGATGGAAGAGCTCAGGGAGCTGTACCAGCAGGTCATCCTCGACCACAACCGGAACCCGCGGAACTTCGGCAGGATCGACGGGGCCAACCGCCGGCAGGAGGGGTACAACCCGCTGTGCGGCGATCACCTGCACCTGCACCTGCAGGTCGGGGAAGGGGGCGGGGAGGCGGTGATCGAGGACATCTCCTTCGAGGGCTCGGGCTGCGCCATTTCGAAGGCTTCGGCGTCGCTGATGACCGAAGCACTCAAGGGCAGCTCCGCGGCCGAGGCAAGGCAGCTGTTCGAACGCTTCCACGACCTGGTGACGGCCGATCCCGAGGACGCGGTCGATACCTCGGGGGTCGGCAAGCTGGCCGTGTTCGCCGGGGTGCGGGAGTTCCCGATGCGGGTGAAGTGCGCGACCCTGGCCTGGCACGCGATGAAAGCCGCCCTGGAGGCCGACGACGGCGCCGGGAAAGGCGCCGAGCTGGCGGTAACCACGGAGTGAGGTGAAAATGCAGATGCAGAAGGAGTACCCGGCCGAGAGCGTCGAGGAGAAAGTGGTCGCCGTCCTCAAGACCTGCTACGACCCGGAGATCCCGGTCGACATCTACGAGCTGGGCCTGATCTACGGCGTCAGCGCCGACGAGGCGGGAAAGGTCCACGTGACCATGACCCTGACCTCGCCGGCCTGCCCGGTGGCCGGCACCCTGCCGCCGGAGGTGCGGCAGAAGATCGAGGAGAGGGTCGACGAAGCCTCCGCCGCCGAGGTCGAGGGCGTCTGGGATCCTCCCTGGAACACCGACATGATGTCCGACGCGGCCAAGCTGGAACTGGGCATGTTCTGAAACAGGAGAAGCGGCGATGAAGCTGAGTGCACAGGAAGAGTACGGACTGCGCTGCCTGCTGACCCTGGCGCGCCACCCGGGCGGCAGTCTGACGATCCCCGAGATCGCCCAGTCCGAGGGAATCGCCCCCCACAGCGCCGCCAGGTACCTGCGCATCCTGCGCCAGGCCGGCATCATCGACAGCGAGCGGGGCCAACACGGCGGCTATTCCCTGGCGAGGGACGCCTCCCGGATTCCGGTCGCCGAGGTGCTGGGCGCCCTCGGCGGACGTCTCGACGCCCCCTGTTTCTGCAACCACTTCGCCGGCATGGAGGAGGCGTGCCAGCACTCCGCCGTCGACTGCTCGATCCGCGGCCTGTGGATGCGGGTGCAGCGCGCCGTCGACGGAGTGCTGGGCACCACCTCCCTGCAGGATCTTCTCACCGGAGTCGAGGCTCCCCCCGGCGGCGGGGAGGAGCAGCTGCTGCAGGTCAGTCAGAGCGGGTAGCTTCGGGGTCAGGACAGGATACGATCCGCGTGGATTCTCAACTCAGGACGGACATGCTCGCCCAGCGTTGCCAGATGAACTCGTAACCCTTCTGTTCTCGCCAACTTGAGGGCGGGGACCAAGTCTGAGTCTCCGCTCAAAA
>JAPOZF010000544.1 GCA_026706165.1 Gemmatimonadota bacterium | reverse complement strand
CGCGAGCCTGCTGCTGGACCCCCAGATCCTGGTGGCCGACGAGCCGACCACGGCGCTGGATGTCACGGTGCAGGCGCAAATCCTCGAACTCATGAAGGACCTGAACCGCCGGCTCGGCGCCGCGATCATTCTCATCACCCACGACCTGGGCGTCATCGCGGGGCTTTGCGAACGGGTCCTGGTGATGCACGGCGGGGAACTGAAGGAGCAGGGCAATGTGAGGGATGTCTTCCATCGGCCCCGCCATGCCTACACGAAGGCGCTGCTGAAAGCCGTGCCGAGACTGGATGCGGAGCAGGTGGAGCGGCTGGCCCCGGCGGTCGATACTCCGGCGGCGCATGCCCAGGCGGCGGACGTCCGGGAGGCAGTTGCCCCGGGGTCCGATACCCAGGGACGCGAGGCCGCCGCACCGTCGGCTCCCGAGACCGAATCTTCCTTGTTGAGTGTCGACGGCCTCAAGGTCCATTTCCCGGTTCGAGCCGGCGGCTGGCTCGGCGGAAAACGGCCGCTGCGGGCCGTGGACGGGGTGAATCTCGACTTGCGGCCGGGCGAGACCCTGGGGATCGTGGGCGAGTCGGGCTGCGGCAAGTCGACGCTCGCCCGCGCCATCCTCCGGCTGGTGCCCACCACCGCCGGAAATGTGTGCCTGCTGGGGCAGAGCATTGGCGACCTGGACAAGCGGGCGCTGCGGGAGATGCGCCGCGACGCCCAGGTGATCTTCCAGGATCCGCTGGCTTCGCTGAACCCGCGAATGACAGTGGGCAACATCGTCAGCGAACCCCTGTGGACCCACTTCCCGGAACTCGGCGCCGGCGAGGTGAGGGCGCGGGTCGCCGATGTCCTCAGGCGAGTGGGACTCACCGGCCGCGAGCTGAACCGGTATCCCCACGAGTTCTCCGGCGGCCAGTGTCAACGCATCGGTATCGCCAGGGCACTGGTGCTCAAACCGAAGGTCATCATCTGCGACGAACCGGTGAGCGCCCTGGACGTCTCCATCCAGGCGCAGATCGTCAACCTGCTCATGGACCTGCAGGCGGAGTTCGGCCTGGCGCTGATCTTCATCGCCCACGATCTGGCGGTGGTGCGCCACATCAGTCACCGGATCATGGTCATGTACCTGGGCCGGATCATGGAGGTGGCGTCGCGGCGGGCGCTGTACGAAACGCCCCAGCATCCCTATACGCGGGCGCTCATCAGCGCGGTCCCGATTCCGGACCCGGACAAGGAACGGGGCCGGGACCGGGAGTTGCTGCCCGGGGACCTGCCGTCGCCCATCGACCCGCCCTCCGGCTGCCGCTTCAGGACCCGGTGCCGGTTCGCTCAGGAACGATGCCGCACGGAAGCCCCGCAACTGCGGCTGTTGACGGACAGTCTGGTGGCTTGTCATCGGGCCGGCGAGGCCGCGCTGGGCTGAGCGGACGAACCGTGCCGGGATACGCTGCGCGTATACTGTGTCCATGCGAAATCGACTTGCCGCGCCTGGAGCCGTCAGGGGCGCCACGCGGAAGCGGCTTGACCGGTTGCTGAACGCCGCCGGACTGACGGCTACCCCTCGGAAAGCCGCCGCGTTGGCCGGGTACGTTGACGAAATTCGCCGCTGGAATCGCGTCCACAATCTAACGGCGGTATCCGAGCCTGATGCGATGGTCCGCCGCCACGTGATCGAAAGCCTTTCGTTGCGCCCCATGCTCGAAGGGTCCCGCATCGCTGACATCGGCAGCGGTGTCGGGGCGCCCGGGCTGCCGCTCGCGATCATGGAGCCTTGCAGGCATTTCACGCTCATAGAAAGCCGCGGCAAACGCGCCGCGTTCCGGCGGCATGTGCAGGGTCGGCTGGGATTGGAAAACATTGCCGTGAAGCACTGCCGGGTCGAATTCATGATTGACGCTGGGCCATTCGATACCTTGCTCGCCCGCGCCGTGGCGTCTCCGGGAAAGGTGCTGCGACTCTCGGCGGGTCTGTTCGGGCGCGAAACAGTGCTGCTGATGCCGGTTGGAAAGCGGGCCGTCGGCGAGCCACTGCCTGGGAATGATCAGTTCGATGTCCGTTGCGAGGCGCCGGCGGGGCCTTGGTCCGGGGGCGGTCTGCTGGTGGCGCGCAGAAAGCGGGAGTAGCGAGCCGGCGGCCATTGGGGCAAACTCTCGCCTGTTGCGCTGAGGCACGCTCCGAGGAAGCCGTACCGACGGTTGGTCCATATCCAGGGAGGAGCATGGCGGACAAGACAATTACAATTCTCGGTGAATCCGTTCCCGTATCCAGTGACCGGGTGGATATTTTCAGTCTGAGGTTCCTTGAGGAAAACCCAAGGGTGTACACGGTTACTCACGGCCAGCCCTGCTTCACGAGCAAGACCCAGCACGAGCAGCAAGCGGAAATATTCCAGGCGCTGAAAAAGGAGCCCAGCGTCAGGAATCTCCAGGAGGACATAAAACGCCACGGTGGGCTTCTGGAGCCAATCCTTGTTCGACTGGACACCATGGAGGTCATAGAAGGCAACTCGAGACTCGCAGTCTATCGGCTTCTGCATGAGGATGATGGGAAAGGCCAGTGGGCCGAGATTGATTGCGATATGGTCAGCAGTCTGACTGACGAACAGCAGGCTGCCTACCTCAATCAGATTCACATCAAGGGGAAAACAAAGTGGACGGCGTATGAGAAGGCCAATTTCGCCTATGTCCGTCACGGGAAGGGGCAGTCGTATAGAGCCATGGCCAAGCTGTTCGGCGAATCGCAGCAAACCATAAGAACGCGCGTCAAGGTGATTGATGCCATGCGGCAAAACGAGGATGGCGAACAATCCAATTTCAGCTACTACGATGTAATCGTGCGCAACCCCGCAATCAATTCAACCATGGATCGGGACGAAGAGTTTTGTTCGTGGATCAGGGACAGCATCCGGAGAAACGATAAGCCATTTTCCGCGCAGGAGATGAGGAAGAAGCTTCCCGTCATCCTCAAGAAAAAGAAAATCTTGAGGAAGCTGGTCCGCGACGACCTTGAGCTTGACGATGCCTACAGTCGTGCTTCGATCAGCAAGGTGCAGAAAGCCCTTCGGAGCGCCAGGGGAATATTGGAGGATATATCGGACGGACAGGTGCGCGAACTGGAGCCTGGCGCATTCAACGCTTTCGACTATGATCTGCGCAAGCTGCGCCAGGCGCTCAGCCGCATCGAAAAGATGGCGAAACGCCGAAAGTCCGGATGAGCCGCCGCAACATCCTGCTGATCGAACCGGGATACCGGAACAAGTACCCACCGCTGGGTCTGATGAAGCTTGCCGCTTATCACGGCTCCCAGGGGCGCGGCGACCGTGTCGCCTTCGTGAAGGGAGAGGGCCCTCGCGTTTTTGACCGGGCGTGGGACCGGGTGTATGTGACTACGCTGTTCAGCTTCGAGTGGAATCGAACCGCCTCTGCCATAGACTTTGCGCTTCGAGCCGCCAACGGACAGCCGGAAAGGGTGTTCGTGGGGGGAATCGCCGCGTCTCTGATGCACGAGGAGTACCTGAAGGAGTCCAGATGGGCGGGAGTGCGGTTTATCAAGGGTCTGTTGAGTGGCCCGCCCGCGGTATCCCTTCAGCTAAGCGGCGGCGACGGCGACTTCGGCGCCGCCGACCTTCAGGGGACCCCGATCGAGGAACTCGTCCCCGACTATTCGATACTGGATCAGGCGCAGTACCGGTACCCCGTTTACGACGCCTACTTCGGGTACGCTTCGCGAGGATGCGTGCGGAGGTGCAAATTCTGCGGAGTTCCGAAGCTGGAAGGCGCGCAACGCGACATGCCACCGCTTTCCCGACTGGT
>JAPOZF010000761.1 GCA_026706165.1 Gemmatimonadota bacterium | reverse complement strand
GGGAGCCAGCACACGCCGCGCCGCTTGTCCTCCCACAGGTCCTTGAGAATGTTGGTCATCTGCAGTCCCTGGGCGTAGGCCACCGACAAGGCCAGCAGCTTCTTTCGTTGCCTGTCGACCGCGGCGGAATAGTCGCAGAACAACTCGGTGAGCATCTCGCCGACCACTCCCGCAACGTAATAGCAATAGCGTTGCAGAGAGGCCAGATCCTTCAGCCCGCCGGGGGTCGGGTTCTGCTGGAACTCCATCATGCCGCCAGACATGATGCGCAAGCAACGCGCGATCGCTGCGCGCTGCCTGGAGCGGAGACTTGCGGTGATACCGATCACGCGGTTGCAGTTGGCAACCAGGTCCCGCTCGTTCTCGGTGGTCGATGAGGACAGCAACGCGCCCAGGTCGCGAGAAAAAGGCGTTGCATCCTCATGACCGTCTACCACCTGAACCAACCGGTCCAGGAACGCCTGCTTCCGCGCCGGCGACAGCGCGGGCTCGTCTTCGATGGTGTCGGCAATCCGACACAGCAGGTAAGCGTTGGTCACGGGCCACCGCAAGCGACGGGGGAGCTGTGGAATGGTGAGGGCGAAGGTGCGGGAAACCCTTTGCAGCAACTGAGCCTGGCAGGTGAGATCGCTTGGGCTCGGTCCGTTCGAGCAGGTCGCGCTCATGCCGCCGACCTTCCGGGGAGACCGAAGGTAGAGAGCTTGAAGAGGAGATTCAAGGCCAGGTTGGACCGCACCAGGACACTCGTCAGGATGGCCGCTGCCCAGACGCCGCGCCGCGGGACTTTGACCTCCCGCCCGCTCCGGAATGTCGGCTTGCGCCCGATACGCCGCAGGGTCAGCACCGCGATGGCCAGAGGCCACAGGCAGGAACGGCGAATGCCGGTCTCGTGGGTCGGCAGGCTGACGATGAAACGCAACCCGTTTGCCAGGTGGTGGTGGGTGATCGCCACCAGCTCGATCACTCCCTTGGCGAAGCCCGGATGGGCCATCCCGGCAGAGAGCGAGCCGAGTTCCAATCCGTTCCTGTCGAAGACATCCCGCGGCAGCCAGCAGACGCCGCGGCTCCGGTCCTCCCACAGGTCCTTGAGGATGTTGATCATCTGCAGCCCCTGACCGAAGGAGATCGACAGCGGCAACAGATCCTGGCGCCGCTGGTCGATCGCTTCGGAGTGGTCGCAGAACAGCGCCGTCAGGGTTTCCCCCACCACCCCGGCCACGTGATAGCAGTAGCGGTCCAACTGCGCCACGTCCCGCAGGCCGTCAGGGCTCGCCTTGCGCTGAAACTCCACCATGCCGCGCGACATGATCCGGACGCAACGGAGAATCGCATGGCGCTGCGCCACGGGGAGGCCCCGCGTGAGACGAATCACCCGCGGGGTGTTGGCAACCAGATTCGCATCGCGATCCCTGGTTGAGGCGGACAACAGCGGACCCAGATCGCGGGCGAAGGCAACGGGATCGTCTCGACCGGCCACGATCTCGGTGAAACGTTTTGAGAAGGCCTGCTTTTGCGCCGGGGAAAGCGCCGGTTCATCTTCGATGGTGTCGGCGATCCGGCACAGGAGATAGGCGTTACCCACCGCCTCGTACAGGTGGCCCGGCAACTGGGCAATGGTGAGCGCGAAGGTACGGGCAACGCCCTCGAGAGCTTCCTTCTGGTACGCGATGTCGCTCGCCGTCGATGAGCTCAAGTGACTTGCCGGCAAGAGGCTGAATAAATACTGTTATTGCAGGAGGTGCTCAGCGACTCGTCGGGAGCTGTGGACTGAAGACGGCTGCCTTGGCCCAACACACCTGAAATCCCGGCCAGGTACAACCCTGGCGCAGGCCGCCGTGGGCGCGACCGACCGATCGTTTCGCCCTTCAGGTTGCTTGGCTTTCGCTACCCGGGCTGCCGGCATCGAGGCCGTCCGGCAGGCTGAAGTGCACGTTCTCGACAATCCCGTCCATCGTTGAAACGTCAATCGTCGCGTACTCTCGCAGCTTTCCGATGACCTCCCAGACCAGTTCCTCCGGAGCGGACGCGCCGGCTGTAATGCACACGCTCTTCTTGCCCTCCAGCCAGGCCGGATCGAGCTTCGACGCGTCTTCGACCAGGTAGCCGGGCACGCCGGCGTCCTCAGCCACCTCGCAGAGCCGGTTCGAGTTCGAGCTGTTGCGGGCGCCCACTACCAGGACCACATCCACCATCGAGGCCGCCATTCGCACAGCCGCCTGGCGGTTCTGCGTCGCGTAACAGATATCCTTGACGTCCGGTCCGACAATCTTCGGAAACCGCCCTCGAAGCGCGGCGATTACCTCACGCGTATCGTCCACGGAAAGGGTCGTCTGCGTAATATAGGCCACCTTCTCGGGATCGCGCACCTCCAGGGCCGCGACACCCTCGACGTCTTCGACGACGATGACCCTGCCCGGAATCTGCCCGACCGTGCCTTCTACTTCGGGGTGGTTCTTGTGGCCGATCAGCACGATGTCGTAGCCGTTGCGGGCGTAACGCCGTCCTTCCGCGTGCACCTTGGACACCAGCGGACAGGTCGCGTCGATCGCACGCAGCCCCCGCGCCGCCGAGTCCTGCTCGACCTGCGCCGCCACCCCGTGAGCGCTGAAAACGGCTACCTCCCCCCTTGGAATCTGCTCCACCTGCTCCACGAAGCGCACGCCCTTCGCCTTCAGATTCTCCACGACCCGCCGATTGTGAACAATCTCATGCCGGACGTACACCGGTGGCCCGAACTTCCGCAGCGCTGCCTCCACGATATCGATGGCCCGCTCGACTCCTGCGCAAAAGCCTCGAGGCTGGGCCAGGACGACTCGTAGACAACCCGGATCTCTTTGGTCCATCATCGGTCGTTCTCCCCGCTCCATGGTGAGTAGGAGTCCTTACTTGCGGCCGCGTCAATCCAATGTGCGCGCCTGCAGCAGGTTTACCGGTTTCGAATAAGGCATATTTACCACACCAGTAACCCAAATTTACCACAGAAAGACGAAATCGTCTCTCTAATAGCACGCCAGGCAAAGCCTGGTGCGGTGGGGGGTGGATGCCGGGCCGCGAACGCGGTGTCGCCGGGGACCTCAAGCACTGAGGACCGCTTGCCGTTTGTTCCGGATGGAGGCGAGCAGCCGGTCAAAGGCGTCGGCGAACAGCTTGACGCCGTCTTCCTGAAGCTTGAGGGTCACGGCGTTCATATCGATGCCCAATTCCCCCAGTTGGATAAAGGTCTGCCGGGCATCGCCCAGGTCCTCTTCCAGGGTGGATCTCACGACCCCGTGATCCCGAAAGGCGGAGAGGGTAGCCAGGGGCATGGTGTTCACCGTGTCGGGGCCGATCAGTGTTTCCACGTAGAGCACGTCCCGGTAGTGGGGATTCTTGGTGCTGGTGCTGGCCCACAGAGGGCGCTGCACCTGGAAACCTTGTCGCTGGAACGGGAGGAAGCGGCTTCCGCCGAAGATCTCCCTGAATTTCCGGTAAACCAGGCGCGCATTGGCAATAGCGGCGCGGCCCTGCAGCATTCGGCAGCGTTTTCTCTCCGCGGCGCCGGGGGCTCGGGACTCCAGGCCCTGCAGCAGCTTGTCGACCACGGAGTCGACCCGGCTGACAAAGAAGCTGGCCACCGAGGCCACCGGGCCGGGCCGGCCGGAGGCGGCCAGAGTCTCGATCCCTTGCAGGTAGGCCTCGGCCACCTGAAGGTAGTGCTCCATGGAAAACATCAGCGTGTCGGTGACGTTGATACCCTCTCCCAGCAGTTGACGAAGCTCGGTCATGCCGTCCGGGGGCGCGGGAACATTGATCATCACATTGGGTCGCGCC
>JAPOZF010000097.1 GCA_026706165.1 Gemmatimonadota bacterium | reverse complement strand
CTCCCGGGCTATTTCCCGTCTCGTGCGTCGTCTCCATCACCTCGGTTGCCAAGTCGAAATCAAACATGCAGCGTGAAGCTTCTTAATAGACGAGGGCGACGAGTCCGGTTTCGGCGAACTCGTCGCTCCGGGCGTCGATGGAGACGCGAATGATGTAGTTGCCGGGCGGCACCAACTCGTTCGAAGAGCCGCGGCCGTCCCAGGAGCGGGCGAAGCGGCCGCTGGTCCGGGAGTCGTCGTAGCTGCGCACGAGGCGGCCCCCGAGATCGTAAATCCCGATCCTCACCGCCGTCTCCCTGCCGATGTTCGTGACGTCGTACCCGATCGAAACCGCGTCGTTGATGCCGTCTCCGTTGGGGGAGAAGACCGCCGGCACCGCGTCGACGTTCACCAGCAGGTTCTCGGAGATCGGCACCGACACCGAAAGGTTGCCAGGATTGGGGCTGCCGATCGACACGCGGTCCGGGTCCTCGATTCCCTCCTCCTCCAAATCGGCTGCGTTTCCCGCAATCACCCGCTGGCCGATGCGGTTGGCGCCGCTGAGCGCCTTGCCGTCGAAGCGGGTGCCGTAGCGCAGCACCGCGTTCCTGAACCTCACCTTTATCAGGCTGCCGTTTCCGTCGACCGGGGGAAACGAGATGGCCAGCCTGCGGTCGCTGACCTCCTCGAGGGCGACGCCGTTGACGGATTGCGGAATGTGATCGAGGTCCGCCCCGGAGAAGTCGGCTTCGAGGCGGCCGCCATCCGCTTCCAGGATCTCGACGAACTCAACGGCGCTGGTCCGCACCGGCGTCGCGATCTCCAGGCGGTCGAAACCCTCTCCCGATCCGGTCTGGGCGCGCACCGCATAGGTGAACTCCGTCTCGCGGCCGAGCGCGGCTTCCCGGGGCCCGATCTCGCCGACGAGGGAATCGGCCAAGCCTGGCGTCCCGACGTCGAAGGCGATGCTGCCGACCCCGGTGGCCGCGTCGAAGGCGTCGCTTTCGAACTCCAGCATGAACTGGAAATAGCGGCGGCTGTCCGGCGAGGTGAGAGCGGTGCCGGCATCCCGGTCCTCGAGCTCCGCGAGGTCGACGATTCCCTCCGGGGTGTAGGGAGGAGACCAGGGGCTCCAGTTCACGAGGTCGTCGCTGATGCCGGTGCGCTCCGCATCGTCGAGATCGAAGTAGGCGTCCCGGTCGAGGGCGAGCAGGTCGCGGTCCCCGGCGGGAAGCCGGTCGTACAGGAGGAGCACCTCCTGTCCTGCGAATTCCCCGTTGTCGAGGATCCGTTCAACCAGAGCCGAGGGAGTGGTGACCGTCAGTCCCAGAAACTCTACCGGCTGCGAAAGAGGCGGGGCGTCCTCCAGGTCCTCCGCCTTCTTCCAGACGGCGTCGATGGGAATCTCCTCCTCGAAGCTGCCGAGGACCAGCAGCCGGGTCCTGGTTTTTCCCGTGCCCTGGACCCCGACCCGGGTGAACTTCACCGGTTGGCGGTCGAGGCCGGTGCGCGTGCGCAGCCGCACCCGGGAGCGGCGCGGGTCGCCGAACTGGTGCTCCACCCAGCGCAGGTTGCCCAGCAGTGCCGGCTCCGAGAAATCGAAAACATTCGACACATAGGTCGCCTGCGGCACGAACCCGAGCGAAAAGACCTGGAACTCGGCTATCTCGAAGTCGACGTCGCTCAGGGACTTGAAGCGGAGGTGGCGGACGAAGCGGGGCGGGAACTTGTGGTCGACCACGGACCTCTCGTTCTGCTCCTCGATGACGAGTCTGGGGAACTCGAGAATCCCGTTGTGAATCGTCTCGGGGGATCCGTCGTTGGCGAGCAGCTCGTACCCCTTGATGAAATCCTTCTGGAACGGGGTCGTCGGCGCCGGGTAATCAGGGTCGGCGTTGCGGGGAAAGAACTTGATGCGGTTGACGCTGAAAACCGCCCCCAGGTCGAACTGGATGAGGAGACCCCGCCCCCCCGCGGACTCACCGGGCCGGGGGGCCCGCATGGCGAAGGCGGTAGTACCGTCGTCGTCGAACATCAGCGGGAAGTCGGGCTCGAAGGCCCGGAACGACAACGTCGGGGTGTAGACGCTGCCGCCGCGCCCCTCGCCGGTGAGCCCGATGAGGATGCTGCGGGTACTGTCGATCTTTTGCGGAAAGACCCAGTCGGGAAACTCCTCGACCTCGAGGTCGAGGACCCCGCCCGGCGTGTTCGTCTCCTCGACCACCTCCTGGGAAGTCTTGACCAGCGCGGGAATCGCCCCACCCCCGTTTCTCCACGGACTCCCGAGTTCCCCCCCGACGATGATCGGCGGACGGTCGGCGGCGCGGCAGCCCGGGACGCGCAGAACAAGCCCGAGGAGGAGGCAAAATGGAAGATTCAGCATGGTAGAAACCCCGATGGCGGGCAAATGTATCGCCGCCCGCTGCCGTCAACAACAGCTCCGGGGGTTACCCCTGCATCCCCTGTCGATACAGCTGCAGCAGCCGGTCGAAACGCGCGGCGCTCTCATCGAGCCCTCCCGGCCGGTTGCGGGCCAGCCAGGTCCGGCGATAGTCGGCGAGCACCTGCTCCATCTCGTCGGCGAGGGGGCGCAGCCGGTCGCTGCCGTAGGTTGGAATTTCGGCGTCTCCAGGGCGCTCGGGCCAGTAGTAGCAGCGCTCCGCGGCGCGCTCGGCGGGGGTTCTGTTCTCGGGCAGGATATGCGATATCCCCCAGCCTTCCGGCAGATCCGGCAACCTGGTTCCCACCGCCTGAAAGCGCGTCAGTGCGAGGTGGCAGGCGTGGCGCATCAGGCCTGCGGCGACCCGCAGCTCGCCAGCGACGATCCCGGCATCCGAACAACCCATCGACGCTCTGCCGAGAGGCTCCAGGGTGCGGGCGACGAACTCCCCCGCCCCTTCGAGCTCCCTCGGCTCGATGCGCGCCAACTCTTCGTGGCCTCCAGGCTTCTGCTGCAGAATCGTCTGGTACGCGGTCCAGTCCGCAAGGGCGGGCAGCTGCTGGCAGGCCCTTCCGAGATCGACGGAAACCCTGCCTGTCACCTGCGCCTCGTCCTGATACAGGTGGGCGTCGAGGGCTGCGGCGAGATCGGCGTCCCTGTTGCCGTGGAGCCCCCACATCACCCCCGCCCCGTACGCATACCCGACCATCGTCACCGTCAGCGGCTGCCAGTGGCCGCCGTCCCCCCAGTTGGCGACCAGGGTGCCGGAGCCTCCGAACTCCAGGGCGCTGGCAACGGCCGCGGCCATGTTGCGCATTGCGAGCCCGGTCCTGCCCCCGATGCTGGTGTGGCAGCAGGTGCCCGGCACGGGGTAGAATGGAATCCCGGCGTCGGCGTAGCGCGCACAGTGTTCCCGGAACGGGTACTCCTCGTCGTATCCCCAGATCAGACCGACGGCGTCGCCGGGGACCTGGGAAACCAGGTCGTGCTGCACAACCATGTCGGCGAAGTACATCATCGTGCGCCCGTGCCGGCGCACGATCCGATGGACCGCCTTCAGGTAATCGAGATAGACCTGCTCCGGGCTTCCCCGCTCCTCGCACAGCGCCGCGCTCCTCCCTCCGGCCCCCAGGCGAACCTCGTCGAGCCCCACCATCGCCTGCCGGCTGGTGAAGTGGGGGAGGAGCTCGTCGAGCAGCTCCTCCACGAGTTGCAGCGACCGCGGGTCGGAAGGGCAGAGGTAGTACTGGATCGGCATTCCAGGCATGTTCTCCGCCAGGTGCTCGTACCGGGGCCGGTGTAGCCAGCGCTCCATGTGACCGAAGGTGTTCTGGTTCGGCACGAGCTCCACGAAACGCTCGCGACAGTACCGGTCCAGCTCGAGGATTTCCTC
>JAPOZF010000325.1 GCA_026706165.1 Gemmatimonadota bacterium | reverse complement strand
CGGTCCGTTCTGGACGACCAGGTCGCGCAGCGACTCGAGGTCCTTCCGCCAGGGCTCGGCGAGACGGACGACGATGTCGTACTCGTCGTTGCCGGTGCGGTAGCGGCTCGCCTCGGTGCCCTGCACGGCGGTGCGCACCACCCCGGCCACGTCCGCCGTCGACAGGCCGTACAGGGCGGCCCTCTCGCGGTCGACGTGCACGGCCAGCTCCGGGCGGGCCTCGTCGAGGTCGCTCTCCAGGCCGCTGAGCTTGGCGGCCACCGGTGAGCTTCTCAGGATCTGCAGGACGCGGTCGGACAAGTCCTTCAGCACCGCCGGATCCTTGCCGGCGATCTCGATGTTGACCGGCGCCCCCTGGGGCGGGCCGTCCACCGGCTTGTCCACCGAGATCTCGGCTCCGGCGATCTCGCGCCCCACCCTTTCCTGCATGCGCGCCAGGGTCCCGAAGCTGTCGAACCGGCGTTCCTGGTAGTCGGTGAAGCTCACCATCAGGCGCGCGTCGTCGGCTCCCTGGGTGCCCCCTATCAGCGGGCTGCCCCCGGCGCCGACGGTGGTCACCGCGGATTCGGCGTCCTCGTACCCCTCGACGCCGCGCACCTGCAGCTCGAGCTCGCGGGCGATGCCGTCGAGGAACTGGGGGCGCGTGCCTACCGGCGCCTCGGCGTCGACCCAGACCTGCCGCGGCGGGATGTCCTCCGGGAAGAAGACGATGCCGCTGTTGAAGAAGGAGAAGGCGACGACCATGGCGGCCAGCACCGAGAAGGATCCGGCCACGACGGTGAAACGGTGGCCGAGGGCCCACTCGAGGACCCCCTCGTAGCGGTCGACCACCCAGGGAAGGCCCTTCCCCTGAAAGCGGCGGGCCAGTGGCCCGAGTATCCAGCGGTGGGCAACCATGGCGGCCAGGGCGGTGGCGATCAGCAGGACCAGGGTCAGGGCGTTGGCCGAGGCCAGCCCCGCGGCCGCCAGGACCGCCAGGGCGATCAGCGCCCGGCGTCCCGACCGGGGCAGCGTTGGCGGGCGTTCCCCCTCAAGGCGCAGCCAGCGGCTGCACAGCACCGGGACGATCACGAGGGCGACGAACAGGGAGCTCGACAGGGTCACGATCAGGGTCGTGGGCAGGTACTTCATGAACTCGCCGACGGTGCCGGTCCAGAACAGCAGCGGACCGAAGGCGGCCAGGGTCGTCAATGTCGAGGCGATGACGGGCAGGGCCACCTCCCCGACCGCCTTGCGCGCCGCCGTGGCCCGCTCCCAGCCCTCCTCGACGTAGCGGTAGGTGTTCTCGACGATGACGATGGCGTTGTCGACCAGCATGCCGAGGGAGAGGATCAGGGAGAACAGGACCACCATGTTCATGGTCACCCCGAGCAGCCCGAGGAGGAGAAAGGAGAGCAGCATCGACGTGGGGATGGCGACGCCGACGAACACCGAGGTGCGCACCCCGAGGAAGAACAGGAGCACGGTGACGATCAGCAGCAGGCCCGAGAGGATGTTGTTCTCCAGGCTGTTGACCATCATGCGGATGTCGCGGGACATGTCCGAGGTCGTCTTCACCACCGTCGCCGGCGGGAAGTCCGCCTCCATCGCGGCGATCGCCGCGTGCACGGCGTCGGCGGTCTCGATGATGTTCTTCCCCGTCCGCTTGATCACGTCGAGGGTCACCACGGGCAGGCCGTCGAGGCGGGCGTAGCTCTGGCGCTCGGCGAACCCGAAATCGACCTCGGCGACGTCGCGCACGTACACCGGGCGGCCCCCCGGGGCGTCCACCACGAGGTCGCCGATCGACAGGGGGTCGTCGATCTCGCCGTCGACGCGGACCAGGAACTTGCGCTCGCCGACGTCGATCGAGCCGCCGGGGATGTTGACGTTCTCGTTGCGCACCGTCTCGACCACGTCCTTCAGGGTCAGTCCGTAGTAGATGAGGCGGGGCAGGGAGACGTCGACCTGGACCTCGCGCTCGCGGCCGCCGCGCAGGTCGACGCGCAGCACCGACGGGATCTGCTCGATGCGGTCCTGGAGCTTCTCGGCCACCTGCTTGAGGCGGACCAGCCCGTACTCCCCGGACAGGTTGACCTGCAGGATCGGTACCTCCTGGAAGTCGAACTCGAAGATGCGGGGCTCCTCGGCGTCGGCCGGGAGCTCGGCCTTGGCGAGGTCGACCCTCTCGCGCACCTGCCGCATGGCCTCGTGCAGGTCGACCTCGGTGCTGAACTCGGCGACTACGCTCGAGTAGCCCTCGACCGAGGTCGAGGTCAGCTCCTTGAGGTCGGGGATGGTCTTCAGCTCCTGCTCCATCACCCGCGTCACCAGCGATTCCATGTCCTTCGGCGACACCCCCGGATAGATGGTGTTGACCGCGATCACGGGGATCTCGATCTCGGGGAAGGCCTCCTTGGGGACGCCGCGGTAGGCCAGGGTGCCGGCCAGGGCGATGATGGCGAACAGCATGAGCACGCTGGTGCCGTGGCGCACCGCCCAGGAGGTGACGGGCAGCTCGTTGAAGGCGTCGCTGTCGCTTGGACGATCGGTCATTTCCGGTCCGCTCACAGGCCGCGGCGCGGTACGATGCGCAGGCGGTCGCCGTCGGCCACCTGCTCCTGTCCGACGACGATCAGGCGCTCGGCCGGCGACAGCCCGGAAGTGGCCACCACCTCGTCGCCGCCGGAGGCGCCGAGGGTGACGGGGCGCGCCCGGGCGACGGGGCCGTCCGCTCCGTCGGCGGCGACGAAGGCGGTGAAGCCCTCCTCGGTGCGCACCAGGGCCTGGTTCGGCACGACGATGGCCCCGGGGTGGACCTCGAGCACGAGGGTGACCTCGGCGACCATGGCCGGCTTGGCCCCGGCCACCGGACGCTCGAGGTCGAGCTCGACGGGGAAGGTGCGCTGGCCGCCGTCGACCGCGGCCCCGACGTAGGCCACGATGGCCCCGCAGGTGTCCTCGAGGGCGGCGAAGGCGACGGTCGCCCGGTCGCCGGGGGCCACCTTTGCCGCGTAGCGCTCGGGAACGCCGGCGGTCACCGTCAGCGGCTCGAGGTCGAGGATGCGGGCAACCGGCTGGCCCGGGGCGACGACCGAGCCGACCTCGACGAGGCGCAGTTCGATCACCCCGTCGAAGGGGGCGCGCACCACGGCGCGGCGCAGGCGCGCTTCGATCAGGTCGAGCCGGGCCTTCGACTGGTCGGCGGCGAGCCGGGCTTCGACGTACTCCTCTTCGGTGCCGATGCCGTCCACTTCGTAGAGCCGCTTCCGGCGCCCCCACTGGTCGGCGTCGAGGGCCGCCTGGGCCTCGGCCTCGTCCCGCTGCGCCCGCAGCAGGTCGTCCTCCAGGCGGACCAGGGCCTGTCCGCGGCGCACCTGGTCCCCCTTGTCGGCCGGGACCGCGGCCACGGTGCCGCCCTCCTCGGCGGCGAGCATCACCTCGCGGTCGGCGCGCACCGTGCCGGTCAGGCGGATGGCGTCGGTGAAGGCCTGCGGGGCCAGGGTATCGACTTCGACGTTGACGACGCGGCCCCCGGCGTTCGCGGCCCCCTCGGGGGCGGCGGACTCGTCGGCGGCCCCGGGCGCTTCCCCGCAGCCGCCGAAGGCGAGCAGGGCCGCGCCGGCGGCCGGCAGCAGGGCGCACAGGACGCGGCGCCGCGATGGCAGTTGGTTCCTCACTCCGTCTCCTTCCGATCGGTAACGGCCTCGCCGTCGACGGGGGGCACCCGCCCGATGGCGAGGTCGAGCCGGGCCCTGCCGGCGAGCAGGTCGTGGGCGGCCCGGGCCATGTTGAACTCGCTCTGCCGCAGGGCGACCTCGGCGTCGGTCACCT
>JAPOZF010000516.1 GCA_026706165.1 Gemmatimonadota bacterium | reverse complement strand
CTGCCCTGCTGGATCGCCTACACGAACAGCGAAACCCACGACCTGATCCGCGACAACCTCGGCCGCTCGGCCATGTACAGCGGCCGCATCGAGGGGGTGGGCCCGCGCTATTGCCCCTCCATCGAGGACAAGATCGTCAAGTTCGCCGACCGCGAGCGCCACCAGATCTTCGTCGAGCCGGAGGGAGTCCGCACCCTCGAGTTCTACATCAACGGCCTGTCGATGAGCCTGCCGGAAGAGCTCCAGCACGACATCCTGCGCACCGTTCCCGGCCTCGAGCGGGCGGAGATCATGCGGCCCGCCTACGCCGTCGAGTACGACTACGCGCCGCCGACGCAGCTCTACGGTTGGCTGGAAACCAAGCTCGTCGACTCCCTCTTCTTCGCCGGCCAGATCAACGGCACCACCGGGTACGAGGAGGCCGCGGCCCAGGGGCAACTCGCCGGCATCAACGCCGTGCTCAAGGGACGCGGCGAGGAGCCGTTCGTGCTGCACCGCTCCGATGCCTACATGGGAGTGCTGGTCGACGACCTGGTTACCAAGGGAACCCCGGAGCCGTACCGGATGTTCACCTCGCGCGCCGAGTACCGGCTGCTGCTGCGCGAGGACAACGCCGACTACCGGCTTATGGAACACGGGCGCGGCTTTGGAATGGTGGGGGACGGCGCCTGGAGCCGGTTCCGGCGCAAGCAGCGGGACGTCGCCGCGGAGCTGGCGCGCCTGCGCAGCGTGCGCGTCCGGCCCGGGGAGGGGGTGAACGAGGTGCTGGAAAGGCAGGGAACGGCGAAGATCCCGGAAGCGGCCCTGCTCGCCGACCTGCTGCGCAGGCCGCAACTCGGCTACGGGGAAATCTGCGAGCTGTCGCCGCCGCCGAAGGCCCTGACCGCCGACGCCGCCGAGCACGTCGAGGCGGAGATCAAGTACGAGGGCTACATCGACCGGCAGCAGCACGAGGTCGCCAAGGTCCGCCGCCTCGAGGAGCTCGCCATACCGGGGGACTTCGACTTCGAGGCGGAGGCGGACAAGCTGTCGACCGAGGGGCGCCAGAAGCTCTCCGCGGTGCGGCCCCGCACCTTGGGGCAGGCATCCCGGATCTCAGGGGTCTCCCCGGCGGACGTCTCCTCCCTGATGGTCATCCTGCACGCCCGGCGCGGCCCCAAAGCGGGGGGCGAGTAGGCCACGCACGCTGCCGCCACTGCTTAGCCCGGTGTGGCTGAATCATCCAGGTTTCTGAATCCTGCCTGATCCCAGCGGCTGATGTACCGTCGCCGTGCAGGTCTTCCACCTCTTCGGGGCACGGCTCGAAGTGCGGGCCGGCTCCCAGTCGCCATCATCCCCGGAGGTCAACCTTGTGAGGTTCGAGCCACTTCCCATTGACCGACGCGGAACTGAGAGTCCGCTACGCCTGCCCCGATGGGCCGTGGGAGGGGGACGCCAACAGAAGCGGGCAACCCTCAGGTCAGTAGGCGGTGCGGCAGCGCCGGGGCAGGCGCATTGCCCTCGCCGGCCGGCAGCGATGCGGCGCCCAGCAGCGCCTGGAGCATCAACCTCAGGGCGCGTTCACTACTGCCGCTCAGATGCTCGGTCAGACAGGGCTGTCAAATGGACGCAGGGTCTCCTCACCGTAAGTTATGCATCCTGAAGCCGGAGCATCCGGCTCGGTGCTGCGCGATCTCGCCTTCTTCTATCGCCAACGAACTTTCTTGTACCGGTCCATCACACAGTCACCCTTCAGCCTGAAGGGTCTCGCCACCGGCATAGTTCTCAGCATCCTCGTCGGCGTCGTCGCGCCACTCGGCGCCGTCTTTCAGTATTTCCTCATTGGCTTCAACCCGTCGTCACCGGGAGCGATCTTCTTTTTTCTCGTCCTCACGCTCGTCGTCAACGTCATCCTGCGCATTGTCAGCAAGCGTCTGGAGCTGTCGCGAGCCGACCTCGTCCTCATCTATTGCATGCTCCTCATGGCCGTCACCATGCCGACGTGGGGCCTCGGCTTTTTCCTGCTGGGAACGATCGTCTTCCCGTACTACTACGCGACTACGGAAAACCGCTTTGCCGAGCTCTTCCACGAGCTCATTCCAAGCTGGATGACACCCCAGGATCCGGAGGCGATCAGGCTCTATTACGAAGGTCTGCCCAAGGGGGCGCCGATCCCGTGGGGGCCCTGGATCGAACCCCTCGGCTGGTGGTTCGCTTTCATCATCGCCCTCGGTCTCTGCCTCGTCTGCATGAGCGCCATCCTCCACCGCCAGTGGTCCGTCCACGAGCGCCTCAGCTACCCGATGGTACAACTGCCGCAGCAGATGATCGAAGAAGGGGGTGAGGGTTCCCGGGTGGCGCCGCTCTTCAGGCGCAAACTCATGTGGTTCGGGTTCGCCGTGCCCTTCATCGTCTTCAGTTTCGACGGCCTTCATCACTTCTTCCCGATTGTTCCCGAGTTCGGCTTCTTCCACCCGGCCTTCAGCTGGTTCCGCGGCACAGTCAGCCTCGTCTTCGCATTCAGTTTTGCCTGGGTCGGATTTTTCTACCTCGCCAGCCTCGAGCTCTCCTTCAGCATCTGGTTCTTCTACGTGTTCTGTAAGGTCGAGGAGGGGATTTTCAAGGTGCTCGGCATCAGCAGCACCGAAAAGCTCAGCTCGTACGAATTCTCCCAGCCGGCCGACCTGACCCACCAGGCGGCGGGGGCGACCATCGTCCTCGTCCTGTTTGGTTTATGGACAGCGCGAGTTCATCTGAAGGAGGTGTTTCTGAAGGCGTGGAATCCCGCCACAGACATCGACGACAGCGAAGAGCTCCTGCCCTACCGGTCTGCTGTGCTTGGTTTTCTGGGATCGCTGCTCTTCATCACGGTCTGGCTGTGGCGCTCCGGCGTGCCTCCCGTCGTCCTGCCCGTGCTTGTCATCATCAGTCTCATCTTCTTCATCCTCGTCGCACGGGTCGTGGCCACAGCCGGCGTTGCCACGGCGCGCAGTCCCATCGTGCCCGCCTATTTCATCATCTCCGGCCTCGGCACGACCATTCTCGGCGCCAAGGGACTCATCGCCCTCAACTTCACCTTCATCTGGCAGGGCGAGTCCCGCACGTCACCGATGGTCGCCTGTTCGAATGGGCTCAAACTGGCCGAGATGATTCGCGGACCAAAAGGCATCCTGTTCTGCGGTTTCATACTCGCCCTCATCTGCAGTCTCACCGCCGCCACTTTCACGAGCATGCAGCTGGCCTACGAATACGGTGCCGTGAACCTGTTCCTTCTCGACCGGGCCGGGGGCCATGGGTGGCCGTACATCGGACCGACAATCCTGGAGATGCCGGAGGTGGATGTGCGGGGCTGGCTCTTCACTGCACTCGGCGGACTCGCTGAGGGATTCCTGGTCTGGGCCCAGCACCGGTGGTTCTGGTGGCCCCTGCACCCGATCGGCTTTGCCATCGGCGTCGGCTGGCTCACCGGCCACATCTGGTTTTCCTGTATGGTCGCCGGGGTCCTCAAGCCCGTCGTCGTCGGCATCTGGGGTGGCCGCATGTGTCGGTTGGTGGAGGCTTCTTGCCTCGGCCTCATCCTCGGCGAGGTCTCGGTGAGCGGCGTCTGGGGATCCATCTACCCCTTCCTTACCGACACCGGCAAGTGGTTGACGGTCATGTGAGGCGCCGGCGCACTGTCTGAACCCGATCTGCCACCATCCACACCATGCCGGGCGCGCGAATCGTCTTCTCAAAAAAGCAGATTTCCGGGTTTGTCGACGAAACAGGTCATCAATCCCGATGTCCAACCATGCGAGGACCTGAAACCGGTTGTCGTCGGGCGCCAACCGGCATC
>JAPOZF010000508.1:3600-3817 GCA_026706165.1 Gemmatimonadota bacterium | reverse complement strand
CCCCGAAGCACTGGCAGGACTGGCACCTGCCCGGGGGGTCGTTGACGATTGCTCGGGAGGGTGTAAAACCGCGCAGCTGGAGGCTGAACGCGAACGCCCTCGACAACATACTGGTTTTCCTGCGGGCGCATCCCCCCGAATACCTCGCCGACAAGCCTCCGGGGGAGATCGAGCTCCTCGACGCCATCGCCGCCGGGTCCAACCGCGCGGACGTTCC
>JAPOZF010000508.1:0-3590 GCA_026706165.1 Gemmatimonadota bacterium | reverse complement strand
TCGACGGCGACCCGGAGACCTTCTGGGAACCCGAGCCGCCTGCGGATGGTTTCGGCGTCGAAGCCACTTGGTGGTTCTCCATCGACCTGGGCCGCGTCGTCGTCGCCGACAGGATCGTCGTCACCTTCGTCGGCGAGGGGATGGGGGATCCCTTCTATCTCTTCGAGGTCCTCACCTCCGACGGCCTGAAGCCGATATCCGCCCTCGCCGGGCAGAGCCTCGATTACCTCCCCGTGCTGCAGGTCACCGAGCCCAACACCTCCCGCCGCAGGTTCGAGATCGACTTCTCGGGGGTTCCCGACGAGACCCGGGAGATGGTGGTGCGGTTCATCCAGGTCGTCGGCCGCGGCTCACGTCTCGACCGCGGCTTCGAGATAAGCGCTTCCGAGCACGAACGCCTGCTGCGGGAATCCCCGGAGGATGCCGGCGCCGTCGATTTCATCAAGATTCTCAACGACGGCCGCGAGCTGCGGGTCCTCGAAGAGAACTACGAGCGGCTGCCGGAGCACCGCCGGGGACCGGTCCGGCACTACCGGCGGGAGCGCCCGAGGGTCGCCGACCTCGAGGTGTGGCATGCCGGCGAGGACCTGGCCCGCGACCTCGTGGACCGCGGCGGAAGCATCTCCTCGGTGCCCGAATCCGACGATTCCCCGCACCAGATGCTGGACGGCGACGTCGGCACCTATTTCAAGGCCAAGTACTCCATTCCCAATGCCACGGAAACCCTCCAGGCGAGAATCGTGGTCGACATGGGGTCGTCTTTCTGGGTGCGCGGAATGCAGTTCATCCTGCGTCTCATCGGGGCCTCGAACAACTTCAGCATGGACGACTACCGGGTCGATTTCTCCGACGGCTCCCGGCAGGTCGACGGCAGCCTCAGGTGGATCACCGCCGCCGAGTCGGAGGAGACCGCGAAATTCCGCGCCTTCCTTCATTCCTTTCCCCATATCCCCATCCACCCGACGAAGATCGAGTCCTACCGCCACGCCTTCGAACCCGTAAAGGCCCGCTTTCTGCGCATCGTCTACAAGCAGCCCGTCGATCAGATCAGGCTTCATATTTTCAACGCCACGCACCCCTTTTCGGAGCTGATGATATTCAGCGAGGGATACCAGCCCGAGGTCGCCCTGGAATCTCCCCTCATGGACCTGGGCGGCACACGAACCCTTACCTCCATCGAGTGGGATGCCGACACCCCTCCGGGCACGCGTGTGGTGATGCAGACGCGAACGAGCAGCACGAAGACCGAGGTCACCCACTATTTCGACGGCCGCGGCCAGGAGATTACCGAGGAGAAGTACAACAAGCTTCAGAAACCCAACCCCAAGGTGAAGATTCCCGATAACCTTCTCAGGGGGGAGATCGTCACCGAGGAGGTCCTCGGAAGCGACGCCAGCCCCTGGAGCGAACCCCGCTTCGAGCCGGGGGAGCGCATCACCTCCCCGTCGCCGCGCGACTATGTCCAGATCCGGGCAACGCTGCTCTCCGACAGCCCCGACGCGGCGGCCACGCTCGAAGCGGTACGCCTCAACTACTCGGATCCCCTCGCCCTCTCCTTCCTGGGGGAGCTGACTCCGACCCGGGTCGAGTCCCTGGCGGTGGAGCGGACTTTCTCCCTCTACGTTCGGCCTGACTTCGGTCTCGGGAACCCTGGCTTCGACGGCCTGCTGCTCACCGCCCCGGCCGGCATGAGCCTCGCCTTCGCCGGCATGTACTCAGGCGCCGGGGAAGACCTGGAGGAAGGGACCGGCCTCGACCGGCTCGCCGTGGAGGCACAGGTCGAACCGACAGCCGATGACAGCCTGCTGGTGACCTTCCCCGCCATAACACCGGGCAGCGGGGCCGGCCTGGTGCGGCTGGATTTCAGGGGCACCCTGTTTTCCGTAGGCGGGCTCCTGCAAGCCTTCGCGAGGTTCTCCGAAGGCGACGTGGGCATCGTCTGGCAGCAGGTCGACGAGGGGGACGCGACCCCGGGGATCGACGCCAACAGCCTCGTGGTCGTCGGCCTGCAGGGGCAAAGGGAGCTGTTCACCGATTTCGACCTGCCCGCGGTCTTCAGCCCCAACGGCGACGGCGTCAACGACATCGCGGGGTTCGGCTTTTCCGTCGTCCTCGTCGGAGGCAGCCGGGCGGTCTCCGTCGACGTTCACGACCTGGGGGGCCGGCTCGTGCGCCGCCTCGAAGAAAGGCGGGAGGTAGGTGCCGGCCCCTACCGGTTCGAGTGGAACGGGGAGGACGGCAGCGGCCGCCGCGTCCCCCCCGGAGTCTACACCCTGCGTTTCCACGTCGATGCCGACGACCGCGGCGCCGATCTCGAGCGGCGCTACGTCATTCGCACCATAGCCGTGGCTTACTGAGACGGGTGAAACGAATGGCACCACCTTCCGCGGCCCTGCGACCGGCCCCCTGGTTGGCTGCCGTCTTCACGCTCCTGGTGCAGGCCGAAATACTCGCCCAGACCTCCTACCGCCTCGACCGGTCCCGCCGCCAGATTTCCGTCGATACCCGGGGGCACTGGGAATCCTGGCACTTCCCCGAGGGCTCGGTGACGATCTCTCCCGAAGGGGTGCAGCCGCGACGCTGGAGGCTGAACACCAACGCCGTCAGCGGAATCGTGCACTTCCTGCGGGACACCCCGCCCGCCTCCCTGGCCGGCAAGGCACCGGGGGAGATCGGGCTTCTCGACGCCATCGCCGCCGGCAGCAACCGGGAAGGGGTCGTCAACGTGCTCGACGGGGACCCGGCCACTTACTGGGAACCCGAGGCCCCCGAGGAGCGGTCCGATCTCGGCGCTTCCTGGTGGTTCCGGATCGACCTGGGCCGCATCGTCGTCGCCAACAGGATCGTCGTCACCTTCGTCGACGAGGAACTGGGGGATCCCTTCTACCTCTTCGAGGTGCTCACTTCCGACGGCCAGGCTCCGATCTCCGCGAGGGGCGGCCAGAGCATCGACTTCCTGCCGGTGCTGCAGATGGTCGAGCCCAACACGACCCGCCGCCGGTTCGAGGTCGATTTCACCGACGCCCCCAAGCTCAACCGGGAAATGGTGGTGCGTTTCATCCAGGTGATCGCGCGCGGCTCGCGGCTGGACCGCGGCCTCGAAGTCGATGCCGGGGAATACGAGCGCCTGCAGGAGGAGGATCCCGGGGCTGCGGGGACGGTAGAGTTCATCAAGCTGGGAAGCGGCGGCCGGGAGATCGCCGTCAGCAGGGAAAACTGGGACCGCCTCCCCGACGAGACCCGGGGCCCGGTTCGCTACTTCCGCCGCGAGCAGCCGCGGCTGGCCGAAATCGAGGTGTGGGAGGAAGGGGAAGACATCGCCCGGGACCTGCTCGACCGCGGCGGCTCGATAAGCAGCCTGCCGAAGATAAAAACCGGCCCGAAGGGGATGTTCGACGGCGACATCGGGACCAACTTTCCCGCGGTCTGGAACGTGCTCGACGACGCCATACGGAAACCGGGAATCGTCGCCGACCTCGGATCGTTCTTCTGGGTCAAGAGCGTCCGCATCGTCCAGAGCCTCACCGGCGCTCTCATCACCTTCAGCCTGGGAAACCACCAGATCGATTTCTCCGACGGGTCGAGGCGGG
>JAPOZF010000227.1 GCA_026706165.1 Gemmatimonadota bacterium | reverse complement strand
CGGTTTATGGCGGGCGTCCATCCGCTCGAGGATCCGCCGAAGGCGGGCGGCTGCAGCTGCTGACGTGTCGCCTGCGGCGGGAAGGCCCCTTCCTTTAACCAGCACGACCTCCTCCCGGTGGTCGGTGACGATTATCGGGAAGTCGATTTCCGGGTTGAAGATTACAGTTTTCCAGATCTGTTCGGAGAAGTCCTCGTGGAGATGGTGGGACGAGGCCAGACCGTAGAGGTTGGCGTAGAGGGCTGCCCTGTTTCTCTCCTGCCTCCTGAGTTGGTCGATCACGTACTCGTTGTACAGGAAAAACCCCATGGTGGCGATGATACCGCCGAGAAAGAGAAAGATGCGGAAGGTCGGTGACGGCCCCCATGAAGAGACGATCCTCGAGAGCCATCGGCGCACTCGAGAGCGCCGGCCCGTCTGCGGACCTGCGGGCGCCCCCGGCGGAAAATCGATCCGGCTGCCGGGGCGGCGTCTGCGGACCGACGGGCGGGTTCCCGGCCCCCGGTCCCGCTGCCGGCCACCGGCGGAACTGATGCCATCGCTGCCGGCCATCTAACCGGCTGCCGGTCTGTCGGCGGCGTTTTCGATTGCCGTTGTCCCTTAATACATTAAACTACAACTACTTGAAACCCCATTTAAGGTAAACCGGTTCCCTGGATTGCGATACAAGCTGACGGCCTGCCTGCGGTGTTCTCCGGCCCTGTTTCTTGCAGTCGCCGTCATCTGCCCCGGCGCATCCGAAGCCGGCCGGAGCGATGCGATTTCCCCCCGTTACACGAGCCAGGATCAGGAATCCGCCGAAATCCCCGGCGTCCGCCTCGAACGAGTGCTGGCCCTGTGCGGCGCCGGCGCCGCCGTCCACTATCTGGGTTTCCGCTATTTCGACCGCACCTGGTACCAGGGGGAGAAGCGCGACTCGATCCGTTGGCTCAACGACTGGGCTGGCGACACCTACCTGAATCTCGACAAGGGCGGCCACTTCATGGGCGGCCTTTTTCTGTCGAGCCTGTTTTCGAATGCCTATTCCTGGGCGGGGTTCGACACCGGGACATCTACCGCTCTGGGAACTCTCACGAGCTGGGGGGCGCTGTTCGAAATCGAAATGCGAGACGCCTACTTCGTGCACTGGGGTTTCAGCATTCCGGATTTCTTCTTCAACACCCTGGGAGCGACGGTGCCGCTTGTTTACGCCGCCTGTCCACCCAGCCGCGCCTTCGGCTTCAAGTTCAGCTACTGGCCGTCGCCCCTGTATCTCGAGCGGGTTCAGCGCTCCAGAGCGCAGCAGCCCCACACCGATCACCTGATCGACGACTACCAGGGCATGACCTTCTGGATGACGGTGGCAGTCGAGGAGTTTCTACCGGACCGGGAGGCCCGCATCTGGCCTGACTTCCTCGGACTGGCACTGGGATACAGCGGTACGGGTCTGCACGGGAGCAACGTAAAGAGCAAGGGGCCATTCAGGGGGTTCCGGAACCTCCCCGACGGGCAACCGGAAATCCTGATCGCCTTCGACTTCGATCTACGTGATCTGCCCGGGGAGGCGGCCTGGTGGAAGTCGCTGAAATCCCAGCTCAACTGGATCCACCTGCCGGCCCCGGCGATCCGCGTATACCCCGACCTCAGGTTTTACGCTGTTCGCATGTAGGTGGAGCGCCGCCGACCGCCGGAACCGGGGTTCTCCTTGCGGACGGACCGTTCCCGGGTCTGTTCGAGACTGCTGCGTCCCGGAAGTAACTACCCTTCCATCGGCAGCAGCTTTGCCGGCTCCTGATCTTCGGTCTCTTCGACCTCGTCGGTCGGCTCCATGACGCAGTTGCCGTGGAAGACGGCTCCCTCGGAAACCGACAGGGAACTGGTATGGACCTCGCCAACGAAACGCGCCTGGCTGTCGAGGCGGACCTTTTCGGCGCGTATCGTGCCCTTGACTATGCCGTTGATGTAGACCTCCACCCCTTCGATCTGGGCGTACGCTTCCCCCGACTGGCTGATGGTAAGGGCTCCGGAACAGGATAGTTCCCCCTTGAAGGTGCCGTCGACGCGGACGCTGTTGTCCACCTTCATGGTCCCCTCGAACAGGGTACCGCTTCCGATGATCGTGTTGAGGGGTTGTCCGCTCCCGTTTGCGGGGCCGTTCTCTTTCCTTCCAAGCATCTTACGCCCTCACTTTCCCGTGTTGAGGCCTTGAAGACCGTTCTTCGGTTTGCCTTCGTCTCTTTTTCTTTTTTCCCACTGGTTTGCCGTTTTTTCCGTTTGCCGCCAGCCTTGCCCGCACCTCCTCCTGCTCCTGCAGCCGCTCTACGACCACCATTACCGCGGCGCTCGTTTCGTCTTCCACCGCCTCGGCGTCGATCACCGGAATGTCCTCCTGCACGCAGCGGCCGACCAGGTATTCCTGGATGCGCATGATGTGATCGAGGTTGTCGAGATATCGATTGCGGCGCCGTTTTGGAGCTTCGAGAGCGCGTTTGGCGAAACGCGCCGCGTACGAAGCTCGGTCGCTCACGGCAAGGCACAAGGGAGCAACGAACGCCGTGTCCCGGGTGGGAGAGAGATCAATGTACGGAGAAAGGACATGCACGCCGTCGATGATGACGCTGCTGTTTTCCTCGATGCAACGGGCGAGAATTGCCTGAACGCCGACGGCCACCACCCGGGCCTGTTCGTTGTACCCTTCGATTACGGCATCGGATACGTCTGAATCCCTCAAGGAGGACCACGCGGAATAGGAGGAGGTGTGAATCGTCGGCATGAATTCGGGCGCCAGTGTCAGACGCATGATCTGCCGGATATCGTCGGTGGCCACCACGCGCGGTATGTTCAGCAAGTGGGCGAGGTCGATCGCCAGGGAGGTCTTGCCGACCCCGCTGGCACCGCCGATGAGGATTACCAGCGGCTTGTCGAGGTCGCCCCACGCCCGCCAGACCTGGTAGCGCTCCGCATAGTCCACCCCGTGCCGTTCCTCGAGCAGGTCGGCGGCGAGAACCTGCAATTCCCCGTCCGGTATGTTGCCGCGGCGGCTGTTGATCAGCTGGGTCTCGATGTCGCGGGCGATCTGGAATGACTGATCCGCCGGCAGACCGGAGGCCTGGATCGAGTTGGACAACATCTCCCGGGAGAACGGCCGGCTGCCGACGGTAACGCTCATCGGCCGCGGTTCCCAGAAAACGAGGTCGCCAACCGGCTGGTCCTGGTGATGGGTGGAGAGCAGCTGACGGATGACCCGGGTGATCGTCTTCTTGTCTACATCCGTTTTCTCGCGCAGGGCAGCGCGCACATCATCGGCAAGCAGGTAAGCCTGATCGTAGTCGAAACCTAGCTGGATCAGGTGATGGACGAGCATTCCCCGCATGAAGGGAATGCGTCTCTTACCGTCGATTATCGTCGCCATACCAACCGCGCGAACCGCCTGAAACCGTTGGGGGAAAAATCCATATGTTGTTGTTTGTGGTAAGTATACATCGAATTCGGCGGGCCGGGCAAGGAAGGCGCTCACGGCTCGACCCCGCCGTTGGGAACCAGGCTGGCCCCCCGCTGACAAAGTTAGAAAAACCCCCGGCAAAGGACCGGCGCCCGGGCCCGGGGTCGTTTGCGACCCCGGGCTGCAAGCGGGATATTTCCAACCCCGACAACAGCATTCCCCCTCGGCCAAAAGCCCCCTTGCCCGGGTGAGACGGACTGAGGGCGACCTGGAGAAGATCGAAAATGTCGAACCCACTGCTGGACCTCCAAAGCCGCGGCCAGAGCGTCTGGTACGACACCATCAGCCGCGGCATGATCACATCGGGCGAGCTGCAGCGCCTGATCGCCGCAGACGGCG
>JAPOZF010000305.1 GCA_026706165.1 Gemmatimonadota bacterium | reverse complement strand
ACGAGATTGAACAGCCGCGAAGGCAGGGTTTTGCTCAGGGGGTCGAGGCGTTTCTTCTTCCAGCCGGTGACGAGGTCCTTGTCGTCGTCGAGGGCGGCCAGGAGGTTCTCGATCTCTTCCGGGTCGTCCTGGAGGTCGGCGTCCATGGTGACGATGACCTCCCCCCGGGCCGCCTTGAAGCCGGCCGCCAGGGCCGCGGCCTTGCGGTAGTTGCGCCGGAACCCGAGGGCGCGGATGCGCGGATAGCGGCCGCTCAGCTCCCTGATGACGTCGAACGAGCCGTCGCCGCTGCCGTCGTCGACGAAGAGGATCTCCGAGGGCCGCGGGATGCGGTCGAGGGAGGCGTTCAGTTTTTCGCACAGGAACGGCAGGCTCTCGCGCTCGTTGAACACGGGGATCACGACCGAGATTTCCGGCGCCGTTCCGGCCTCTTCCGGGCTCATCTATCGACTATTGCGGTTTCGGCGCCGGGTTTTCCGCCCGCCGCCTCCTTTCCCGAACTTTGCGTATCTTCATATTTAAATCAAACTTACAGCCGGTTCAGGAGCAATCCGCCCGCTCTCCCTGACACCCGCTCGGGCCGCTCTCCCGGCCTGCCCTCCCGATCCCCCCGGCATCCAATCCGACCGATGCAGCCCCCTCCCGGATCACACGTTCACCTGATCGCGGTCTGCGGCACCGCCATGGGATCGCTCGCGGCCATGCTCGCCGAGCGCGGCTGCCGGGTGACCGGCTCGGACGCCCACACCTACCCGCCGATGAGCGACTTCCTCCGGGAGGCCAAGGTCGCGGTGTACGAGGGGTTCGACGCCGCCAGGCTCGATCCGGCTCCCGACCTCGTGGTGGTCGGCAACGCGGTGTCGCGCGGCAACCCCGAGGTCGAGGCCACCCTCGACCTCCGCATCCCGTACACGAGCCTTCCCGAGCTGTTGCGCGACGCCTTCCTGGTCTCGAAGCGGCCCCTCGTCGTCACCGGCACCCACGGCAAGACCACGACCACGGCGATGGCCGCCCGTCTGCTCGACGCCGGCGGTCTCGACCCCTCCTTCCTGATCGCCGGGATTCCACAGGACTTCCCGCGGCCGTACCGGCTGGGCTCGGGGGGCTGCTTCGTCATCGAGGGGGACGAGTACGACAGCGCCTTCTTCGCCAAGTTCCCCAAGTTCTTCTTCTACCGCCCCGACCTGCTCATCGTCAACAACATCGAGTACGACCACGCCGACCTGTACGCGAGCCTCGGCGAGATCGAGCGGGCTTTCCGCCATCTCCTCAATACCGTGCCTGGAAACGGCCTGATCCTCGCCAACGGAGACGATCCGGTGACCGCGCGGCTGCTGCCGAACGCGCCGGCGCCGGTGCAGACCTTCGGCATGGGAAGCACCTGCCGCTGGCGCGCCGCGGAAGTAGCGCAGGGGCGCGGCCGGCAGCGGTTCTCGATGCTGGACGGAGAGCGGGTTTTCGGACGCTTCGAGATCCGCCTGAGCGGGGAGCACAATCTCCGCAACGCCCTCGGAGCCGCGGCCGCGGCCGCCCACCTCGGAGTGCCGGCCGCCGCCATCGCGGAGGGACTTTCTTCCTTCACCGGCATCCGGCGCCGCCAGGAGCTGCTCGGCGAGTTCGGCGGCGTCACCGTCATCGACGATTTCGCCCATCACCCTACCGCGGTCGAGCAGACTCTTCACGGCCTGCGCGAGGCCTGGGTGCCTGCCCGCCTGTGGGCGGTGTTCGAGCCGGCGAGCGCCACCAACGCGCGCCATGTCTTCGAGGATCGTTACCTGCGGGCATTCGCCGGGGCGGACCGCGTCACCCTTGCCGCGGTGCCCAGACCGGAGCGGGCGCGCGGCGACGCCCCTTTCTCCCCGGAACGCCTCGTGGCGGGCCTGAACCGCGGGGGTTGCCAGGCCGGTTTCGCCCCCTCGAAGGAGGAGATTCTCGAACTGCTCTGCGCCGAGGCGGCCGAGGGAGACCTGGTGGTGTTCATGAGCAACGGGGGCTTCGGCGGGGTGCAGCGGTCGTTCGTCGACCTGCTGAAGCAGCGGGCAAAGGAAAGCGGGAAATGTCCGAAGGTCTGAACCGTCCCCGCGCCCTGGAGCCGGGCGACCTCGTGGCCCTGGTCGCCCCCTCCCGGCCGGCCTCGGAGCGGGGGCCGCGGGAAGCCGAGGAATACCTGGAGCAGCGCGGCTACCGCGTCGATGTATCCCCTGCCATCCACGACCGGCACTATTACCTGGCGGGAACCGACGATACCCGGTCGGCCGAGCTCAACCGCGTCTTCGCCGACCCCGAGGTACGGGCGGTGTTCTGCGCCCGGGGAGGGTTCGGCAGCGGGCGACTGCTCGACCGGCTCGATTTCGGCGCCGTCCGCGGCGACCCGAAGATCGTCGCCGGCTTCAGCGATTCCACCGCCCTGCTGCTGGCGCTCTACTCGCGCGCCGGGCTGGTTGCCTTCAACGGCGCCCTGGCCGACTTCGACCTCGGCGAGGTCCGGGACCCCCTGGTCGAGGCCTCGCTCTGGCCGCTGCTGACGTCACCGGAGCCGCTCGGGGAGGTCCCCGCGGCAGCGGAATCCATGGGGGTGGTGCGCCCCGGGACGGCGCACGGGCCCCTGGTGCCGGCCAATCTCGCCCTGCTGTGCAGTCTCCTCGGGACCCCGTACTTCCCGCCCCTCGACGGCGCCCTGCTCCTCCTGGAGGACATCGACGAGTACCCCTACTGCATCGACCGCATGCTCAACCAACTGCGCCTGGCCGGTGTCGTCGAGCGCCTCGGAGGCCTTCTGTTCGGGCAGTTCAGGGACTGCTTCACCGCGGAAGAAATGGAGGAAGCTCCGACCCTTGCCGAACTCGCCCAGGAACATGCGAGGGGAACCGGTTTTCCCATCGTCGCCGGGCTTCCTTTCAGCCATTTCCCGCGCCGGCTGGTGCTGCCTGTCGGAGTCCGGGCCGAGCTCGACACCTCGGTTCCTTCCCTGAAGATCACCGAGGCCGCGGAGGTGAACCCGGCCGGGAGCAGATGGGGTGGGGAATCGGCTGCACACCTTCGACGAGCCTTCAAACCGCGCCACTATTCGTTAAAATCAAGACCGTTCCGTTCCGGGCTCCAAGCTGCCAGGGGAACTGAACGGTTACGGCAACTTCACGGTAACCCCCATGCCTGCCGACCAGAAATATCCATCACCATCCCCCAAATCAAAAATCATATTGGCCTCTGGACGCAGCTCGATGGACTCGCCTGACCCTAACGAGAATCCCAGGTTGATGCCACCGGCGGCATCACTAAAAAATCCGTCATCAATCGGAAGCCTCACCATGCCCCCAAAGTTTAACCTGACGAGGTCGTTTATCCTCCCGGTAAAATACAGGGTGGGGTTAGTATATAATGACTCACTTGTTTCCACATCGTCCCCAAGGAAGAAGCCAACCGGGACATGGAGAGCACTCGAACCGATCCTGAACTTCGGACCAAAAGTTAGAATATTATAACCGTAATCGATATCTGCTATGGTTGCCCGCGTATAGCTGAGGCGCATATCCGCCGAGGGATTAATCCCAAAGGCGGTCTGCATTCCTACCTGGGTTTGTAGGTGCTCTGAATCTCCATTGAACACGAATGACACGTAGGAGATATACGGCGTGAATTGCCTTTCTCCGGGTTCTAATACTTCGGAGCCCTGAAGATATTGAGGAGAGATGGCCGGGCATTCCTGGTAGAATACAGCTGCTGCCAGGATGGTGAAGCATTCCACCGGAGACTGCGACTGCCCGGGCTGACCGGGCCGGCGCGGTGGGCACTCCGGCTGTTCGCCCCGCTCTACACTCCGGT